>JAAYXS010000187.1 GCA_012515775.1 Phycisphaerae bacterium | reverse complement strand
GCGGCGGCCTGCGTGCGTTGAAGAAAGCCGGCATTCAGACGGAAGTGGGATTGCTGGAGCGCGAAGCGGCCGAACTGAACGCGCCATACATCAAGCTGATGCGGCAGAAACGTCCGTGGGTGATTCTGAAGTGGTCGCAGAGTCTGGACGGCAAGATTGCCACCCGCACGGGGGATGCCAGGTGGATTTCTGGGGAGCGCATGAGGACGCATGCCCACCGTGTGCGCGGGCGGCTGGATGCGATCATCGTCGGGCGGCGAACGGCCGAGCATGACGACCCGATGCTCACCTGCCGCATCGGGCGGCCGCGGCGGATCGCCACGCGTGTTGTCCTGGACGCCGCCCTGCGCACGCCCGAGCGTTCGCAGCTCGTCCGCACGGCCCGGCAAACGCCCACCTGGATTTTCTGCGGTCCGCGCGCTCCACGCACGCGCATTTGCAGACTGCAATCGGCCGGCTGCCAGGTACATGTGGTTCCGCCGGATCCGAGCGGCGCCGGTGTGTACTTGCCCGCCGTGCTGGATATTCTGGGGGCGCACGAAATGACGAACGTTCTCGTAGAAGGTGGCGGCGAGGTCCTGGGGCGTTTCTTCGAACAGAAGCTGGGGGACGAGCTGCAAATTTACATGGCCCCGCTACTGATCGGCGGCGCCGCGGCCCCCGGTCCGCTGGCAGGAAGCGGCCCGGCCCGGATGGCGGACTGCCTGCGCCTGGACCCGAAGCCGGTGATCAAGCCGCTGGGAGAGGGTTGGTTAGTCCAGGCGCGGCTATAGCCCCGTGACAACCGAGCCCGAAGCGCCAGCGAGGGCAACGGCACCCCATGTCTGTTAAGCGTGCGACCTGAGCAATCGGGGCGCTCTGGTCAAACTCCGGCTCGACACGAGCCGGCTCTGCTACTCACTGCGGTTCATTCCGCACGCGTTATTCCCCCCTGCGCGTTGTTCGCCGCCTGCACGTTGTTCGCCCCCTGCGCGGATGCGAAATTCTTGGCGGCATTTCGGGGCGACACGCCCCGGCTCTGCTCTAGTCTAGACTGACGCGGGCTGCAATCGGCCGTCGGCCAGCAAGAGCACCCGGTCCGCGTAGCGCGCTACGCCCGAATCGTGTGTGACCATGACAATGGTCTGCCCTTCCTGGTGTAGTTCCTTCAGCAAATCCATGATTTTGCGGCCGGCTTCGGCGTCGAGGTTGCCCGTCGGCTCATCCGCGAACAGGACGCGCGGCTTGTGTACCAGGGCCCGCGCCAGCGCGACCCGCTGCCGCTCGCCGCCCGAAAGTTCGTTCGGCCGGTGCTTGAGGCGCTCGTGCATGCCGACGCGCGTGAGGATTCTCAATGCGTCCGCCCGTGCGGCGGCTGAACCGCCACGCCACCAGCCCAGCGTCTTCGTGCCGACCATGCGCGTAATGAGCACGTTTTCCAGCACGTTCAACTCGGGCAGCAGGTAGTAGAACTGGAAAACGAACCCGAACGCCCGGCGGCGCAGCTCGATCCGCCGCCGCTCCGCGCCGGAGAGCACGTCCGTCATGCCGGATGTCAGCCGCCGCGCGTTCGGCGGCGCGAACACCGGCTGGCCGGCAAACATCACTTGTCCACGCTGCGGCACGTCCAGCGCCCCCAACACGTGCAGCAACGTGCTCTTGCCGCTGCCGGACTTGCCCATGATGGCCACAAATTCGCCGGCCGAAACCCGCAGATTGCAATCCTCCAGCACGCGCAGTTGTGTGCTGCCCATCTCGTAAAACTTGCATATTTCGGCGGCGGTCAGCAGCGCATCGCCCATCACATCATCCGCGGCCTCGCGTGGCGCCTGCTTGACGGGTTTACTCATGGCGGATCGCCTCCACCGGCTGCATTCGGCCCGCGCGCCAGGCCGCTCCCAGCGAACCCAGGGTCGACGCCAGAATGGCGAACACCACGACGATCACCGCATCCCACGGGTTGACCTCGCTCGGAATACGGTCGAACGAATACACCGACAAGTCCCACACGCGCCAACTGGGATTGAGGCGGATCAGGAAATCCTGAATCTCATTGATGTTCCAGACGACCAGGCAGCCGAGGATCGAACCCAGGACGGCTCCGGCAATTCCCACGGCCGCGCCGTAGATGACAAAGATAAAGGCCACGCCGCCGGATGAGCCGCCGATGGCTTTGACGATCCCGATGTCGCGCGTCTTCTGCAGCACGATCATGTAGAGAATGCACAGAATGAGAGCGACCGCGACCAGCGAGATGATGCCGAAGAGAATGGTGACCAGGATGCGCTCTTTCTCGACCGGGCCGATCAGATGCGCCTGCGTCTGCTGCCAGGTCATCGCGTCGATGCGGGCGATGAGCTGGCGGTCAGTCAGATCCAGGTCGAAACGTGGATCGTCGGCGAGCGAGTAATACCGTTCCTCCAGGCGCGTCGTGAGGGCCTGAAGACTCATCTCGTCCAGCGGTCTGGCCAGCTTGATTTGGATCTGGGCACAACGGGCCGGGGCCATGCCGATGATCTCGCCGTCGGCATTGACGCGTGGGGTTTCCTGCATTTGTAGCAGCTTTTGCAGCAGGTCGAAGTCACAGTAGACGTGCTGCGAATCAATCTCGTAAATGCCGGTGCGCGAGTCGTCGGTGTAGCGGAACGGCTGCTTGATGGGTATGGGATCGACCTGCCCACGGGCCGAGGTCGCCCACAGCGTCAGCGAAGCCACTTCGCCGCGCGGGTAGCGGCGATTGTATTTCCCGTCCGGCTGGCGTGTGGCGACGAGGTCCAGGCCGAAAATGATGCCCGGATAAGCCGGGCCATCCTGCCGCGGCAGATCGACTGAGCCGATTGCCTCTCCGCCTGGGCTCTCCCGCAGCGCCAACTCATAGTAACCCGGGATTGGCGGCAGCCCGGCCTGCATCAATAGCTCGCTGGTGAAGGTGGGGACTTCATTTTCTACTTCCAGCCTGCCTCCATTGGCTTGCAGCGTTTTTTCGAGCGCTTCGCGGTGAGGCGACGGCAGGGTGGGCCTAATCATGGGCGGCAGAACGTCGCCGCTTTCGGTGGTAATCCGCAGCGGACCAGCGTCCAGGTCAGCTCCGAGCAGCGGCTGCTGCTGCTCTTTTAAGGTGGTCGTGCCGGGATAGTACTTGTTGTAAAAAAGGCTTTGCTTGAAGGCGTTGACCTCGAAGACCTCCTCGAGCCGAATGCCGACCACACGCGCCGTTCCCAGATAATCCTGCAGTTTGAACAGCCCCCACGAGTACAAGACCGGCGTGGCCTTTGCGATCAGCGGTTGGCCCTCGGCGTCTTTCCAAGTCGTGATGTCATCGATGAATTCCTGGTACAGGGGGAAGCCGGAATGGTCGTGATTGTCGATGACGACGTCGCCCAACAGGCCGCGGGCGTGCGTCTTGACCATGTCGAGCCAGCCACCCATCACCGACAGGACGATCAGCACCATTGCGACGCACAGCGTGACCGCCGCGATCGCGAAGTAGGCGATCCGCCGTTTGCGCAGGTAACGTAGTGTAAGGAATAGCTTGTACAGATCGGTCTCTTTCGCTGTGTGGGCAGGCCACCGCTACCCTTGCGATGGCAGCACGCTCGCCTCGTGTGCCAGCCCGCCGCTTAGTCCCATATAATGTGGCGCATCGTCTGGGCTGGCAAGGCGACGCAGCGCAATATCGGTCTTGCTGTAATCCAAGACCCGCGCGTGGCGGCTTCGTTGGGCCTTCGGGACAAAATCGAGCTTAGGCAGGCATGTTCGGGCTCAAAAGCAGACGCCGAAATCGCCTTCGGGCACAGGCTATCCCGGCCCAATGGTCGGCCGCCATTCAATCCAACGTGCCCTACTTTCATCTGCTCACGCCCGCCGAGCGTGTGGAGCTGTTTGGTCACGTGCAGGTGCTGCTGCACGAAAAGCCGTTCGAAGGCTGCGGCGGCTTGGTCGTGACCGACGAGGTGCGCGTCACCATCGCCGCCCAGGCCGCGATCCTGCTACTGGGCCGGCAGACGGATTACTATCCGAAGCTGCGCACGATCCTCGTTTACCCGGCGAAGTATGTGGCGGAAGTAGCGCGCCCGCTGCCCGGCGGGGCGGTCCTGGCCGGACCCGAGGCGCGGTTAGGCGAGGCCTGGTACCGCGGCGCCGTGGTGCTGTCCTGGGACGACGTGCTGCGCGGCGCCGCCGACCCGAGCGATGCGGACAATGTCGTTTTCCACGAATTCGCTCACCAACTCGACAGTGAGTCCGGCGCCAACGAGGGCGCCCCAGACCTGCCCACGCGCGAGGCGCGCGCCAGGTGGGCCCGCGTTTTCGAACGCGAGTTCCGCCGGCTGATAAATGACTTGCAGCATGCCCGCCCTACCTTGTTGCGCCCCTACGCCGCCTCAAACCCGGCCGAGTTCTTCGCGGTCGCAACCGAGTACTTCTTCGAGCTGCCGCTGGCTTTGCGCAGCCGGCATGCCGAGCTATATGGCGAAATGGCGGCCTACTTCCAACAGGACCCGGCCCGCCGCTTCCTCCGTTGATCAGGTGTTGACCGTGCATCGGCGCTGTGCGCAGTGGCAGAGCCGGCTCGTGTCGAGCCGGAATTTGACCAAGTGCCCCCCAATCGTCCAGGTCGCTTGCCTTGGTGTGCGGCGTCGGCCACGGGGGGTGAAAATGGGGAGACGCGCGCTTGGCGTACGACGTCGGCCAGGGGGGCCGACGCTACGCGTGCGCTCGCTGGCGCTTCGGGCTCGGATTTGGGCGTCGGTTGGCTATTCCACCAGCGGCGCCTGCTCCGTCACCACTACCTCCACACGCTGGTTGCGGGCATGGCCGTCAGCGTCCGCCGCGCGCGGCACGATCCGCTCGCTGTCGGCACAGGCCAGCACGCGCAGTTGCCTCCAGTCGATCCCGCCCGCTGCCAGCGCTTCCGCGACCGCCCGCGCCCGCCCGTACGAGAGCCCCGCCCCGCGATCCGCCTTGCCAAACGCCTCGGCCGCGCTGGCGTGCCCGCGAATTTCCAGAACGCTCCCGTAGCCCCGCAAATGCTCGAGCATTTCGGCCAGCGCTGCCTTGCCGGCTTCGTCCAGCACGCTGGAATCCTGCGCGAAGGGCACCGTTCCGCCCCAGCCGAAGTAGTCGCTGGGCCGGATCGACTTCACGTCGTGATCGGCCCCCTTTTGCCCCAGACTGTCGGCGTCGGCCAACCCGCGCCGGGCTCGCAGACGCCGGACCAACAGCAGGTCGCGCGGATCAGTGGAGTGCAAATCGACCGGGTTGTTGAACGCCTCGCGCACCGCGATCGCCCAGTCGAGCTGCTCCGCGGTCGGTCCGCCGCCCGCCTCGCCGGAATCGGTGGCGCCCGCCCCGCTCTTCATCGACGTTAAGGTCAACGCCAGCAGAATGACAAAGAACCCCATTTGGAGGACGACGTTGTCCGCAAAGGAGATCATCCATTCCGGCGCGCCTTCATGGGCCTCCTCGTGTCCCCCCGAGGGCCCGCCGTGACCCCCGCCGCCGTGCCGCGCGCTCGCGCCCCCGCCCCCGCCCCCGCCGCCGCTCGCCATGTTTTCGTGCTGCTCCTCAGCCATGTTCAGTCACGCTCCGGCCGCCCCGCGCTATGCGGCCTGACGAATTCGGGACCGTTGCGGCACGGGGACAAAGGCCATCATCTTGTCGACCGTCACGCGCGGGTTGTCGCCGGACTGAATGGAGAGAATCCCCTGCAGCATCATCTCGCGGTTGATGATCTCCTCCGAAGACCGCAGTGAAAGCTTGTCGCCGATCGGCCCGGCGATGGCGTTGGCCAGAATGCAGCCGTACATCGTGGCCACCACCGCGACTGCCAGCATGTGCCCCATGACCGACACCTCGCCGCCGAGGTGCGCGAACATTCCGATCTGCCCGATCAGCGTGGCCACCAGCCCATAGCCGGGAGCGTAGAGCTTGATCAAGTCGAAGAACTTTTTGCCGGCCTTGTGGCGGTCCTGCATGGCGAGCACTTCCATGCGCAGGGTGGCCTCGACGGCATCCGGCGCCGCGCCGTCGATGGCCATCTTGATTCCGGTCGCCAGGAAGGGGTCGTTAATCTTGGGAAGTTCGGATTCCAGCGAGAGAATTCCGTCGCGGCGGGCCTTCTCGCTGAGCTGCCCCATCAGACGGATCACGTCGGCCGCCGCCATGCCCCGCTGAAACATGAACCGCCGCACGTACCCCGGAACGCACTTAAGCTTCTCCATCGGCATGGCCATCAGCACGACGCTGATGGTGCCGCCGAACACCATGATCGCCCCCTTCTCGGAGTAGAACATGGCCCAGTTCCCTTCCGAGGCCCGGTAGCCGACCAACAGGCAGGCGGCGATGCCGATCAATGAACCAATGAGACTGGCAATGTCCACGTTGCGCTCCGGCGGCGCGCGAAGCGGTCGGGCGAGCTTCGACCCGTCCGCGGCCGAGTTGGGCACTACGCGAAATAATCGGCTCGCGCCGCGGGCCACTCCACAAGGAACCTGGGCCGCGCAGCGTCCGAAATGGCTTGGGGCGGTGACCGCGAGAAGGCAGCGTTTTTGAGACCTGCGGCGCGACGAACAGTGCCGGGAGCGCTCCTGGGGAAAAGGGCGGGCAGGTGCCAGCTCAGTTATAATCCCGCCCAGCCGCCTGCTGTGCCGACCAACCTTGCGGAGGAGACGTTGCCGTCCGACGGCACAAGAACCGAGCCAACTGTTCCCGCAAAGCGCGGGTTTAGCTTCGACCGCCTGGCTATACCGCTGGCGCTGGTGCTGCTCGCCGTCCTGACCGTCCCGCGCCTGCCGCCCGGAATCTGTTCCGGCGATTCGGGCGACCTGCAGGTCGCGGCCGTCACGCTCGGCATGGCCCACCCCCCCGGCTACGCCGGCCTCGCCTCCGTGGGGCACCTCCTGACGCTGATTCCCGGCCTGGAGCCGGCCTATGCCGTCACGCTCGGTTGCTTGGCCAGCGGCCTGATCGCCCTGGCGTTTATCGCCGGCTTACAGATCAGGCTGGGAGTCAACCCGTGGCTGGCGGCGGCGGTGGCGCTCGTCCTGGCCAGCAATGCGCGCGTCTGGGAAGCCTTGGTCGTGCCCGAGGTTTACGCCCCGAACCTGGCATTGCACGCCGCCGCCGCCTGGTTCCTGCTCACGTACCTGCAAACCGGGCGGCTGCGGCGCTTGGCTGTAACCGCGCTTCTTCTGGGTCTTGCGCTGGCGAACCGGCCATCGACGGTGCTGTCTATCCCTGGCTTTGTACTGGCCGTGCTCGTCTACTGGTGGCAGAACCGGCCGGCCCGCAGCCGATGGGCAGCCGCAACTACGCTGTGCGTCGCCGGGCTGCTGCTTCCGTGTGTCTACACGCTTGGTTATTACTACGTCCGCGACAATTCGGAAACGCCGGTGAACATGATCGAGAACCGGCGCCTCGATTACGGAGACTTGCCGTCGGCCACGGGCGGTCCGGCGGCCAAGATCGAGCGTGCGCTCTGGCTGGCGACGGCGCGCGAGTTCAAAAGGCTCCTGGGCGGAACGTGGCCGTTGATGAGCGGACGCGCGCGCTGGCTGGTGCAGCGTCTGGGGCTTTCGAGCGATCAAAGCATGATTGCGGTGACCTTTGTCACAGTCATCGGCGGCGCGCTTGCCTGGCGCCGCTGCCGGTCCACGACGTTGGCACTGTTGGGCGTCGCGTTGGGTGCGGTGGCGTTCATTTTCGCCTATCAGGTCTACGACACCGCCGCCGATGTGCTGCCGATCATCCTCGCCGCCGGCGTGTTCATCGGTCTGTGCGCTTCGGCATTGCTGCCCGGCAGGACCGCTATCACCCGAGAGGCGCTGAGCATGTCGCTTTTCATTGTCGCCGGGTTTTGGACGGCCAGCCAGGCGGATCAGCCCGTTACCGGTTCAAGTGTGCTCGACGCCTCGCATTCCGTGCCGGCCGCGGAGGTGCAAAACCTGCCGTACCGCGCCGCGTTGCTTTCGGACTGGATGAACTGGCCGGCGGTGCGCTATGCGCAACACCGGCTCGGGCGAAACGACCTGCTGATCGCGATACCAAAGCATCGGTCAGCGCTGGCGGTTCGACTTCACGACGGCGGTTCGGGCCGCCCGGTTTTCAGCACGATGCAGTTTTCGCCCCCGCCGGGATATCAAATTACTCCTTGGGGTGAACTATGGCGCTTCGATGCGGTCGAGCCGCCCCCCGGCGATGCCGATGGTACGGCTCCGCCAGAGCGTGATGACGCCGTAAGCGAAGGCGGCGACGAGCAATAGCGCGAGCAACACCGACCAGGCGGCGGCCCGTGGATTGGCCGGCGGATCCCAGGGGCGGGCGAAGGCGGGTGAGTACCAGAGATACCAGGTCATCTCGAACGTCGCGACCAGCAGCACGGCAATCAACATTGGCAGCCAAGACCTGAATAGCAGTGCGCCGGCGATGATGAACGGCAAAGCATAGTACAGGTAGCGTTCGTGGGCGCGCGTGGGCAGGAGAAACACCGCCAACAGCGCCAGAGCGGCGAAGAACTGCCAGGCGGCGGGTGACCACCCGGCGCGCCGGGCGCAGAGCAGCGCCAGCGCGAGCAGCGCCACTATCAGCAGAGTTCGGCCCACGGCATCCTTGCTGAAGCCGACCACCTGGGCGTGCGCGTCGAGAGCCTCGCGCGTGCCGCCATGGGCGGCCTGGTCGAGCCACCAGACGTTGAACGCTTTGAGCGTCGTATAGGGGAAGTCGGACTGTATGGGTTCCAGGTACGAGCGGTAAATCCAGCGCGCCCAGCCCATCTCGCCGCCGCCCGCTTCCCTGATCGAGAAGGGGGCCGCCAGGACGACGGCGGTGACGACGGCGGCGCCTACGAAAGCCGGCAAAGCCCGCCGCAGGCGCGCCTGCGAGCGCGAAAGCGCCAGCCCGATGAACGCGTATACCAGAACCGGCGCCAGCAGCACCGCCTGCGCTTTGATCAGGGCCGTCGCGCCGTAGACCACGCCGGCGGCTACGTAGCGGTTCGTTGCGAACAGATAGATTGTCCAGACCATTCCGCACGCCAGCCATGAGTCAGTCTGGTTCCAGAACGCGGAATTGATGAACACGGGCGGCGCCAACAGGGCGATGCCGAAGGCCCAGACGCCCGCGGCAGGCGACTGCGGGCGAAGGCGCTGCACCAGCTTGGCGACGCCGAGCGCCCACAAGAAATCGGTCAGGAGCGCGAGAAAGGAGTTTGCCAGGCGCGCCGGTACGGTGTTAGCGATGCGGGATGTGACCGGCCCACCGGTGTAGCCGACCTCAGCGGCGATTTCCGGGTGCGGCTTGAGCGTCGCGGGCTGCGGTTCAATGAGTGACCATGCAAATCCCTGCACCCAGAACGCGTAGCCGGCCAGCGGGGGGTAATTGCAGCGGCTGTAGCTCGGGAAGGGCATGGTGACGCGGCGGCCGAAGAGCCACGGCGGCAGGTTGATGTTGATCAGGTTGCCGGCGGGTGCATCGTAGACGCTGGTGGGCCCGTGCTCATAGGCGTAATGCGACCAGGCCATGTAGTCGACGTGGTCGGACAGGAACGCGTGTTCGGGCGCCAACGCGAGTGCAACCAGCCGCGCGATCAGTGCCGCGAGGCAGAGCGTTGCGAACACGATCCGGCGCCGAAAGCGCTGCGCCGGGTCGGTGACGGGCTGTTGGGTCTGCGGAGCCGAGCTACTCTGCTTATCGGGGGCGATCATGGATTCGGATATAGCTGGCTCGCGCTCGGGTGTCGAATCTTGAGGACGAGTTTTCAAGGGCGGCTGCGGCCGGTCTCATAATAGGCCGGTCGCAGCCGGACGTCGATCCGTGCAACTTCAGGCCGAGAAATCCCGGTCGCCCGGGTGGAGTCGTTACACCATTAGCAGAAGGCGCAGCCGTGCCGACGGCGCTGCGAGCTAGTTCTCATGCATCAGGCCGGCGGCACCGCAGACATCGGGGCGGCCAGCCGTTTCCTGCATACTGACGGTCAGCGTCACCGGCCCACACGCAGTGCTGTAGGCTTCGATAGTGGCGAAATAACTGCCGGCAGGCAGCGACGCTATCGACAGGATGGATAACGCCCCCCCGGTAGGGCAACCGTCATCGTTGTACCAGGTGCTTGTGCAGCAGCCGTGGCCGACGTAGAGGTACGTGTCCCAAACGCTGGTGCCGGCGCAGAGGTCGAAAGTCCAGGAGCCGGTTATCGGGATGTCCACCTGCACGATCAGGTCTTGCGATGCACGCAAGGCGCAGTCGTTGAGGGCGCCGCAGGTGTTGCCGCTCCAGCTTCCCGGAGCCATGAGTTCCGCGTCGGCGCACGACATGCATTGCGGGTCCAGGTCGGCGCAAAGCACTCCGCCCGCGAAACGCCCGATACACAGAGGCTCGAAAATGTAGTCCAGGCATTCGCCGGTAACACCATTGCAGCACGCGCCGGGGTTACCGCAGACCGGAACCAGGTCTGAGCACCGCTCTCCCAGGGCATAGCGCGTCATGCAGTCCGCGGGCCCGATGTGATCCGCGCACACTGCGGTGGCGTCGTCGCAGCAGGCGCCTGATGCGCCCGTCAGCGCCGTGATAAAAGCGTCAATATCGAAAACGTTGATCGCTCCATCGCCGTTGCAGTCGGCGTGCCGGTGGTCACAGTCTGGAAAGTCCGCATAATAGGCGGCGTACGTCGGACCGCCGGTCAACACAAGTACGAATGGATCGATGTCGAACACGTTCACGGCGTCGTCGCAATTCAAATCGCCCGGCAGCGGCGGCGCGTGGCAGCTTCGATCGTAAATCAAAACATCATCCACGGCCGCCTCGGTGGTCGAGTTGTTCGGCGTATCATTGATGGAGAACCTCACTCTGAACTGCGCGGTCAGCGGTACGTAGTCTTGTACCACGACTTCCCGCTTGACCCACCCCCCCAGATCCGAAACCTGCTCCACCGGGACCCAGGTCGCGCCGTTGTCAGAGGAGAATTCGACCTCCAGAAAATCCTGCTCGGGGCCTGAGGCATCGTCGCAGTAAATCCACCGCGCATAAGACACGCGCACGTCGGTCATGCCGCTCAGGTCGAGCGCCGGTGAGGTTATTCGCGTGGGCCCGCCGTCTACGTCGTAATTGCCTATGCGATTGTCGGTCACGTAGCACCGGCCGGAGCCGTCAAAGTCGGCCGCAGGCGCCCACGGGGGCGGCTGGCTGGCCGGTGTGGTTCGTTGCCAGAACCCGCTCTCCATCGTCGGTTCGATCCAGACGCTCCAGCCCCGTGCAATCTCGAAATCGTCAGCCAGGAGCGTAGTGATGGTCGCGACGGTTGAAGTGAGAACGGTGGCGGGCGCGTTTCTGGGGAACTTGGCCGTGCCGCCCAGGTGGCCCGTCGCGCTGAAATAGAACTCCGGAACAGCGCTGCAGCGAGGCGCGGGCAAAAGGGCTTGGTAAAGCCCGTCGCCCAACGGCGTCAGCGGGGCGGTCAAGTATTGACCGCCAGCGAAACGATAATGCAGCAGACCGGATCCGGGTTCGTACGTTTCGCAGACATTCTCGATGCGCACCCGGATCGGGGTGGGCGCCTCGGGGGAAATGTAGTCTGGGCACCCATCGGGCAAGGACAGCGCCAGCGACCGTATCGGCAGCCTCAGCGCTGGGTCGCCCAGCAGCACCATTTCATCAAATATGTTGTGCGTTTCGGAGTGCGCCGGACCGTAATCCGGATCGTCCAGCATCTTCCACAGCGCCTGCTGCCAGGCCCGCCCGACCTCGTGAATGTCATCCTCAAAGAACGACTGGAAAAAATAGCGCTCCATGCGCCAAGACGAGTCCCAAGCCGTGGCGCTGCCACTCGGGATGCCGGTCGAAGCCGACAGGTACGCGGCCGAGCCCTTGTTAGGCGCCCGCAGCCAGGTTTCGCCGTAGCACTCGTCCAGGTCGAAGCGGGCACTGTTGCAGGACCAGCCCATGGTCAGCCCGTACAGCCCGTCATTGGTGAGCGCGTTGACGTTCGCCTGCGAAAACCCCGGCGACGACCAGCCGCCCGAACCGCTGTGGCCGAAGTACACCGTGAACAGCACACCGGCATTAACCGCGGCGGCGATGTCTGCCGTACTGCCGCCCATGCCCGCGTAGATTCGCGTTGCAGAGAAGCCCGCCGGCTCGAGATAGGTGCTGATGATTGAATTGTGCAGAGCCGCGGCTTCTGCCGTGGGGTCATCAGTGGCCAGCATCGCGGCGCGGCGCAGGTAGCTCGGATCAGGAAAATCGCCGGATTCGACACGAATGGTCTTGTCCACAACTTGCTGCAGCATGCTGGGGCTGGTTACCGAGAAGCGCCCATGATACATGTCGGGGTACCAGTCGCCGGGGCCGTCCATGCAGGCATAGGGCAGGTCAGTTGGCGCCTGCCGGGTGCCCGCGCCGAGCCAGTGCGGAATCGTGTTGCTGGTCGACGTGGCGCCACTCGTGTCGCCCACGATCAGCAGGTAATCCGGGGCGTCCGGCGTTCCCCAAAGGCTCTCGATATACGCTTTGATGTCCTCGCGGCTGGTGCCCGCGGGTACGTTGTACACGGACACTTCGTAACCGCGGCTGGTGCGGAAGTCGATGAACTCGGTCAAGGCCGCACTGCCGACATAGTCCGGGGCGGACACGATCAGGTACTTGTTTTCCTGCGCGACGGCGCTGCCGGCCAGCAT
>JAAYXS010000021.1 GCA_012515775.1 Phycisphaerae bacterium | reverse complement strand
TCGTGGGGGCCAACGGCAATTTGGACGGGAGCGGATGGGAATCGAACCCACCAAGGACTGCGGGTACAGCCCTTCAACGGCTTTGAAGGCCGCGGTGCCCACCAGGTGCACGGACGCTCCCTGATTGCGAAGCATGTTATTCGTCGGCGGGGCTGTGGGCCAGTGCGAGTCATGAGCATATGAGCGACAAAGTGGGGCAGCGCTCCGATTACCCTTCGTGGTTCAGGGAGCGCCGGAGGCGGCGGGCGTGGTGGCCAGGCGCTCCAGGACGCGTTGGCGCTCGGCATCCTGCGGCGGGCTGTGCAGGAGATATTGGCGGTAGTGGCGGGCCGCGGGTTCGTAGTGCTGGGCCAGCCATTCGGCGTCCGCCAAGCGCAGGGCCAGGGCGGGATCGTCCGGACGAAGGCGCGCGGCGCGGTAGCAGAATTCGCGTTCCAGGTCGTGATCGCCGCGCTGGGCGTAGTAGTCGGCCAGGCTGAGGTAGGCCTTCGCCAGCGTCTGGTCATGCTCTTGCGGGTCGCGTGCGGCGCGCAGGCGGATGTAGCGCAGATAGTCGTCCGGGGCGCCGGCTTGCAGGGCGATGTCCGCCAGGGCGTCTAAGTCGGTCGGCTGGGCGTCAGCAAGAATGGCGGTTTCGTGGGCTTTGGCCAGCGCCAGGGCTAGTTCGGGCTTGCACAGGGCCAGCCACAGGCGCGCGTGTAGTAGATGGGCGGCTGGTTGGTCAAAGCCGCCGTCCAGGGCTCGCCGCAGGCGGAACAAGGCGGAGTCGCTGGTGCAGCAGAGAAAGCGGTCCGGGCCGCGCTGCTCGACCAGGAGGAAGTCACCGGAGAACTGGCCGAGGCGCCCGTTTGTGATTTGGCGTACCGTCGATTTGCCGAGGATCTGGCCTAGGCCGAACCAGGCCTGAGCCGCCCGGAAATCGACGGGTGGAGTAGGGCCGTGTTCGCGTTCGAAATCACGCACCAGGGCCAAGGCGGCGGCCCAGTGTCGTTGGGCCAATTTGGCGTCGATGTGTGCCAACGGCTGCGCGTCCTCTGGCAGCGAGGGGTGCGTGCTCTGCGCCGCGGCGGGGAACGTCAACGTCCCAGCCGCCAGGGCCAACGTCGCCAATAATGAGAGTGATGTCGGCCAGGCCCGCGGCTGCTGCGGCGAGCATTTCAGCCAGAGACAAGGGCGGCTGCCTTTAAAGATCGCTGAGACTTGCGGTGTACAGGACTTCTCGGTTCGCATACGCTATCAAGCGGCGAAACGGGCGGCCGATGGCCCACTGGGCCGTTGTGTCGCATGCATTGTGGGCGAAACTAGTGCCGAGTGCAATCTGATATGGATGCGCACGCTCTTGAGTGTCTCGATTTTCCCCGGATTCGCGATTTGTTGGCCGGCTATGCTTCGTGCGGGCTGGGCAAATCGCTGGCCAAACACATTCAGCCGGTGGCACGAGCGGATCTCGTGCGTCGCTGGCTGAGTCAGGTTGAGGAACTGCAACGGCTGGAGTTGGAGCGGGGGCTGCCGCCGTACGGCGGGATCAGCGATGTGCGTGAGGTCGTCAAACGCTGTGCGCCCCCGCTGCGCGTGACCGTGGAAGAGATGGCGCAAATCGGCAGCACGTTGGCCGGCACGCACGCGGTGGCGGCGTACCTGCGCGACCTGCCCGAGGGACACCCGGAGCTGCAGCACCTGAAGGAGCGCATCGGCGATTTTGAGCCGCTGGCGCTGCGCATTCGCGGGGTGATCGACGAGCGCGGCCGCGTGCGCGACGACGCCAGCCCGAAGCTGCAGCGAGTGCGGCGCGAGAT
>JAAYXS010000020.1 GCA_012515775.1 Phycisphaerae bacterium | reverse complement strand
GTCGCTGCTCGGCGTCACCTTCCGCATCACGCAGCAGCGCGGCAAGCTCCTGGAAAACACCGGCTGGGCCCCCTACGTAATGACCACCATTCATCCGTCCTCGATACTGCGTGCCCCCGATGAACGCAGCCGCCAGGCAGCCTATCAGAGCTTTGTGGCCGACCTGAAGCATTTGCCGATCATCAAATAAAGCGAGCGCGGACGAACAGGAACGCCCGCGCTCACGTTATAAGCCTCCGCGGCGTCACGGAAGCTGTACCCGTTCTCAGTACCCGGTCAGCAATGCCACAACGGGTCAATATCGAACACGTTCACCAAGTCGCCGTCGTCGACGTCGGCCAGTATGCGGTCGCAAGCCGGAAACTTCGTCGCGTACCCCCGCTGCATCGGTCAACGCGGACACAAACGAGTCCATAGGGCTACGGCTCGGCGGCTATATAAACCTCTAGTTAGAATGTAGCACAAAGAAGAATTTTACGCAAGTTTCTATTTGGAAAAATTTTTGGATTTCTTGACACCATTTGCGAGTTGTGTTATTCTCAACCCAGGCGAGGCAAA
Organism: Phycisphaerae bacterium; assembly: GCA_012515775.1. GTDB lineage: Bacteria > Planctomycetota > Phycisphaerae > UBA1845 > Fen-1342 > JAAYXS01. The sequence goes on along the minus strand of JAAYXS010000020.1, from coordinate 1,327 downwards.
GCAACTGGAGCGACGCTAGTGCCCAAAAGCAGCGCAATTGGCGAAGAGAAAACGACTTCCGACTTCGAAGCCGACTTGAAGGCGGTGGCCCACCGCCTCCGCTCGTCGATTCTCGGACTTATGGCTTCGGTGAATCAGGATGTATCTAATCCTCAGGCCATCGCTCGCCAGTTTGGCCTCGACAAGAACCTGACCTGGAAAATATCCAAGGTAGTACAGGAAAGCGACGCTTTCGCCGCCCTGGCCCATTTTCCGGGTCAGGCCAGCGTCCGAGCCCTGCTCAAGGCCTTCGAACGGGCTGGCGCTACGGAGAGCTCCGTCCGCGCCATGCGCCAGGCTGCCGCCGACTTCGACCACATCGTTCGTGTCCACTCCGGGGACCGCGTAACGCTGGACATGATGCTCGACAACCTGGTCGCCGAGCGCCGCCACGAACGCATGGAAATCCACCGCCGCACCCTCTACCGGGGCCTCAGCGCCACCTGGGGGGTGCAGGCCCGATTGCAATTGTGTGTGAACGTCGTGGCCCCCAGCGACGACCCGGACTGGGTGGACGTTGCCTGGCTGAGCGGACTGGTTGAGCTGCGCCGCCTGCGGCGCGACACGCCCTGGGCGATCGCATCCGTCGGCAAGTTCGCCGATGACGGCTCACCCTTGCCTGTGGGCACCCTTGAGGCACTCGATCCACGTTTTAATGGCCCGGACACCGCCCCGCTCCTGGGCGACTTCTGCTCCAAGCCCCTGCCGGACATCCGCCCCGCGCCGCCCGCGGGCAACATGGTGCGCTATCAACTGGTGCAGGGGCAGGTCGGCAAGCTGGCCGCCGTCTCGTGCATCATCGGCTTGAAAGGCCGCAGCCTCGTTCGCCGCACCAAGGCTGAGAACTATACCTGTGGCGAACACGGCGCTCGGCTGTACACGCCGGCGGAGTTACTGATTCACGATCTGTACGTGCATCGCGACCTCCGCTATGCAATGTCGCCGGAACTCGCGGTCTACAGCCATATGCCGGGCGGGCTGATGTATCCCGGCTGCGAACCCGGGCAGGGCTTGCTGCCGGTTGGCGACCCGGTCGTATCGCTTGGGGGCCAGCCGCCGGACGTGCTCACGCCGGAATTCCCCCGCTACTCGAAAATGATTCATTACGTTTTCGAGCGGTCGGGCTGGGATATGCACGATTTCGCCGGGTTCCGCGTCAAGTTGCGCTACCCGCCAATCCCGGCTCTGGCCGTTCTGCGTTACCCGCTGCCAGAGCCCGGTGCTGCGGCCTGATCGAAAATCACTCTCCTCCTACTACTGGATGATGCAGGAGCGCGGGCGACTATTG
>JAAYXS010000186.1 GCA_012515775.1 Phycisphaerae bacterium | reverse complement strand
TTCGAAAGCAGATTCCAGCAAATCTGCTGCAGCCGGGCCGCATCGCCGGCCACCAGCAGCGGATGCCTCTCGATGTCCTGCCTGATTTCGATGTTCTTGGCCTCGGCCGCGGGCCGCAGTATGTCCAGGGCGGCGTAGACCGGCGGCAGCATGTCCGTTTCCTGAACGTTCAGCCGCAGCTTGCCGGTCACCATGCGGCTGATGTCGAGCAGGTCGTCGATGATCTGGGCCTGAATGCGGACGTTGCGCTCGATCACCTCGAGGCCTTCGGCCAGCAGCTCCGGCTCCACACTGTGCCGCCGCGCCAGCAACTGCGACCACCCCAGCATGGCCATCATCGGCGTGCGCAGCTCATGCGAAACCGAGGCCACGAACTCGTCTTTGAGGCGGCTGGCGCGCTCGGCCTCGGAGCGGGCGGCGCGCTCGCTCTCCAGCAACTGGTCACGCTGCTGTTGAGCCTGCTTGAGGTCCTCGACATCGGTACACGTGCCGAACCAGCGCGTGACTCGGCCGGCCTGATCGCGAATAGGCCGTCCGCGAGCCTTAAACCAGCGGTACTGCCCGTCATGGCGGCGTGCCCGGTACTCCGCCTCGAATTCGTCATGGTTCTCGACCGCGGCCCTCCATCTGGCGCGAATGCCCTCGCGCTCCTGCGGATGAATAAAGTCCAGCCAGCCCTCACCCAGCGAGGCTTCGGCCGGAGCGCCGGTGTACTCCAACCACTGGGGACTGAGATAATCGCAGTGTCCATCCGGCCCGCAGGTCCAGACCATGTGGGGCAGCGAGGCCACGAGTTGCTCGTAGTACGAGGCGAGATCACGCAAAGTATCTTCATCGCGCTTGCGGTCAGAGATGTCGCGAAAGTACACGTCCAGGCCGACATCGCTCGGGTAAATATGGGCCTCGTACCAGTGCTCCGTCGCAACCGAGGGACCCTCGCAGTGTACGGCGCGGCGCTCCTGCGCGGCTTGCTGCAGGGCTTGATAGAAGGGACCGCCGACCGCGTGCGGGTACTCCTGCCACACGTTCTTGCCCACCAGCTCCGCCGCCGGCCGGCCGAAGGCCCGTTCGGCCGCCGCGTTCATCTCCAGGATTCTCCACTCGTGATCGACCGCGAAATAGGATTCCGTGATGCTGGCGAGTACGGCGGCCACGCGTGCGGCGTTGCGGCGCGCCTCCACCTGCGCCCGGTGCATCCGCAGCAGGGAGCGCACGGTTGCAATCAGGACCTGCGGATCGCCCGGCAGCGTCAGGTACGCATCGGCGCCCGCTTCCAAGCTGCTGATGCGCTCGTCTCTGTCCGGCGAGCGGGCCGCGACCACGACGGGAACCTCAGCCGTTCCCGGCTCCGCGCGAATGCGCCGGCAGACCTCGCAGCCCTGAAGGCCACCCAGATTCCCAGCAATCAGTATCAGGTCAGGCTTGCGCTCAGCCAGCAGGCGCGGCCAGTCTTCGGAGCCGGCCTCGAGCACTTCAAAACCTTCTTCTTGCAGCCAGCCGCTCTTGGCGTGGCGCGCGGCCTGATCATCATCGATGTTGAGAATCAGTGCCGGCTTGACCGGCTCATCCCTGGCTGTCGGTCTTTGGGCGTTCATGCCACGCGATCGCCTAGCTTTATCGCAATACCCTAAAAAAGATAATATGTGGCCATTCAACACACGCCCATCCTGTTCTCGGTTTCGGGAGGCATTTCGGGACTGTTTCACACGAAGTGCGATGGCCCGCAATATGACAGTAGTGTCACCAGCGGGATTAAACCGGGGGCGTGCGGGGTGCAAGGTGTTCCGCGCTTAGTGCGTTAGGGCGTACAGCACGATGTTTGCCGCCAGCCTTCGGGCGTCTTCCGCGCGCAAGCCCCAGCAGCCCTCGAACTCCTGCCCCTCCAGGCCACACCCGAGCGCGTAAGGGCTGTAAACCACTGCCAGCCGGCCGTCGATTTCCACACCCCAAAGCTGAGGTGTCTTTAGCTCCGAGTGGACCTTTTGAACGTCGGGGCCGTAGTGGACGGTGGTCACGTCAAAGCCGGGTTTGCCCGTGAAGATCGGGTGATCGGGCGGCAGCGGCTCAAGCGGCGACTCGGGCCAGAGCTTCTTGCAGGCGGTGCGGAATGAGCTGTCAAACGGCTCGGGCCCACAGCAATTGTCAACCAGCAGGAACCCGCCGCGCTTCAAATGTGCCAGCAGTGCGTCCCGCTCGGCCTCCGTCAATTCGAAATCAAAGCGGCCGGCCAGGTACAGGATTGGACAGGTATATAGCGCCGGGTCCGTCAGCCGTATGGGACGGTACTGCGTTATCACATCCAAGTTCGTTTGCCGGCGCAAAAACTCGGCCAACTCGACCAGCGCCCGCGGGAAGGGCCGCCAGTCGCCTTCGTAAACGAGTTGGCCCAAGCGCAGCGCATCGCGCTCGGGCGGCTGGGGCCCGCGACGCTCGCCCCGCTCGGTTTCGCCGCCGCCCGCGTCCGCTTCGGCGCCGCCGGCCGAAGCTTGGCCATCCGCTTCGCCGTTCTCATCGGGCAAAATGACGACACTCAGGCGATCCAATAGCGGCCGGCGGCCCGTGGCATAAGCGGCGATGTTCATGCCCAGTTTGAAAGCCTCTTCGCTCGACTTCGGAACCTTGGCCTGCTCCCAGAGGCATGACATATCGCGCGGGCTGAAAATGACGCTCGTGCGGCAGGCGACGTCCATGCCCATCAGGCCGTACGGCTCGCAGTCGTTGGCCACGCGGTAAACGGCGTGCCCGGGCCCTAATTCGTGCAGCGGAAATTCGGGAAACGTCTCGGCCGCAAACTGCATGAAGCCGGTCCGGAACTCCTCGCGTCCACAGCAGGCCTCCGCCAGCAGAGTGCCGCCGTTGGCGACGAAGCGGCGCAGCTTTTCGCGTTGTTCCGCATTCCAGGCGGGAAACTTATGGCCCTGCATGTAAAGCAGCGGGGCGGCCAGCCAGTCTTCAAGCGGGGCGTCGAAGTGGACCGTCTGCCACGTCACGGGTTGGCCGAACTTGTCGCCGATGTAGCCCAGCAGGTTTTCGAGGTCATGGCGGTCGGGGTTCCAGGCGTCGTCGTCGGACCATTGCAGCTTTTGAATCAGCACGGGCTTGTGGCCCTTGGCCAAGAAGAGCAGGGCAAAACACGTGTCGACCGTGTCGTGACTCCAGGAGCCGTCCGACTGCTGGGCCTTGACCAGGAACTCGGCCCCCTCGCGGTACCAGTCATGGCGGCCGAAGTAGCGTTGCCCTGACAACATGCCGCAGCGTTCTACTGAATAGAGCCAGTAATACGTGTGCTGGCCGCGGCGGCGCGGGTTGGAGCCGGCTTCGAAATTCCGCGCCAGCCAAGCCAAGCCGGCGGCCAAAGCACGATTGGTGCGGTAACTGCCGCAGCGCGGCGCCTGGCCGTTTTCGAAGGGCCCCTCTCTTGCGACGCCGATGCGACTGCCCAGGATGAGCAGGTCTGCCACCCCCGCGGCGGTCATGCTGCCGTAGCTGGTGTCGCGGGTCTGATAGGTCCAGCCGCCGTCCTCCTTCTGGGTTTCCGTTACACCCTGCAGGGCCTTGCGCCAGACGCCGGGATTGATCTTCACGCCGGCTTGCGCGGCGGCATGCAGGCCGAGCAGCGCGAACTGCGAATTAGAGTGGTCGAAACGCTTGCCGCGCTGGTCGTAGGTCCACAAGCCCTGAACGTCCTGCGCGCCGGCCAGCCATTGGGCCGCGTCGCTTATCTGCTCGTAGTACTTTTGCGGATCGATGTGCGCGAGCACCTGTATCTTGAGTGACGTTACGTAGACGTTCGCGTTTTCAAGCGAGAGGATGTGCTGCAACGCATTCGAGATGGCGCGCGAGTCGACGCTTTCTCCGGCCTGCAACAGGGCCAGCGTCGCCAGGCACGTCTCGCCGCCGACGTAATAGCGGAACGGCCAGCGCCCGTCGGCGCCCTGGCGGGATTTGAGGTAATCCACGCCCTTACGGATGGCCCGCTTGACCTGCTCACCCGTGACCTCCGCGCGAGCCGGCGCAGGCGCAGCCATGAGCACGATCGGAATGAGCGGGACCAAAAGGCAGCCGGTCCAGCGTGCGCGAAGCAAGGTCATACCGTGAGCAGTATAACCGGGCGGGCGTCGGCCCGCCTGAGCTGTGCCTAGGGCACTCACGAGGCATGGTGCTCCGCGTTTCCCAGCATTCCATGCTGGGGCTAGCATCAGCCCGTGCCTCCGGCACTCAACAGGTACACCGCCCCCGCTTGGGAGCACTATGCGCCGGGCCAACCGCGCTACGACACTCGGACGCGGGCGCTGGCTTAGCGTTTTTGTGCGGGCGTTGGCCTGGCGGGGCGGGCTTGTGCGGCCGTTGGTCGGGTGGATTGCGCCGGCGTTGGCTTGGGCGTTCGCGAACTAGTATATTGCGAGTTATGGTCGCTTCGAACGTGGACAGCGGGCCGTGGACTGTCAGCCGGCTGCTGGCTTGGACGCGCGATTATTTCGGGCGCCAGGGCGTCGAGTCGCCGCGGCTGTGCGCCGAGCTGCTGTTGGCGCATGCCATGGGCTGCCCGCGAATCCGGCTGTACACGCAGTATGAAGCCGTACCAAGCCCGGATGTGCTGGACCGCTATCGCGAGGCGGTCAAGGCTGCGGCGGCCGGCACGCCGATCGCCTATCTCACCGGCGTGAAGGAGTTCTTCTCGCTGGAGTTCGAAGTCACGCCGGACGTGCTGATTCCCCGGCCTGAGACGGAAATTCTGGTCGAACGCACCGTCCGGCTGCTGCGCGAATCCGAAGCGGGCAGGCATGCGGCACCCGGCGCGGAAGACGCGGCAGGCGGGCAGGTGGCGCCGGGCGCAGGGGACGCAGCAGGCGCGGAAGTCGCGCCGGGCGGAGAAGACACAGCAGTCGCGCAAGCGGCACCGTGCGCAGAAGGCACGTCCGCCGCGGAAGTGGCACCGGAGGGACCGGCGAGTGCCGCCGGGCGGAAAATCACGCACAGAATATTGGATCTAGGAACCGGCAGTGGCTGCATCGCGGTCGCGCTGGCCAAGAATCTGCCGGACGCCGCACTGTTTGCCAGCGATATTTCCGAAGCGGCCACGAACGTGGCGCGGCGAAACGCCGCGCGGCATGGAGTCGCGGAGCGGATCGAGTTTCGCGTAGGCGACCTGTTCGCGCCGTGGGACGCGACGCGTGAGGGTGCCGCTGAGGCGAATGCGAGCTCCCGGCGCGAGCGGGGGCCAGCGGATCACACCGGGGCGACACGCCCCGGCTCTGCTACAGTGAGCCCCGGCTCTGCTTTGTTCGACGTGATCGTCAGCAACCCGCCGTATGTCGCGACCGCCCCGGGTACGCCGGTCGCGGAGAACGTGCGCAAGTACGAGCCGCACGCGGCCCTGTTCGCCGGGCCGGACGGGCTGGACGTCATCCGGCGCATCATCGCCGAAGCGCCGCGCTGGCTGGCGGCGAACGGACACCTGCTGATGGAAATGGCATTTGACCAGGCGCACAAGGTGTGCGGCCTGCTGAATTCGTCACATTGGCAACATGTAACTACGTACCGCGACGCCGCCGGATACGAGCGCGTCGTGCACGCGCGGCGCCCGGCTGACGCGGCGGCGGTTGAATGAGGATTGAGCGTGAGTCTTCCGTATTTCGAAATTAGCGGCGGCACGCGGCTGCGGGGCTCAGTGCGCATCAGCGGGGCCAAGAACGCAGCCCTGCCGATCATGGCGGCTTCGATCCTGTGCGAGGGTGAGGTGATTTTGCACGACGTGCCGAACGTGGCCGACGTCGTCTCGCTGGCGGAGCTGTTGAACAAACTGGGCGTCGAGGTCGAGCGCCGCGGCGATGGCGCGATGCACCTGGTGGTGCGCGACGAGATGAACTGCCACGCCGAGTACGACATCGTCCGCAAAATGCGGGCCTCGATCTGCGTCCTCGGTCCGCTGCTGGCCAAACGGCAGAAAGCGCGCGTTTCGATGCCCGGCGGCTGCGC
>JAAYXS010000185.1 GCA_012515775.1 Phycisphaerae bacterium | reverse complement strand
CAGGAAGTCGCGCACCAGGTACAGCGAGGTGTGCCCACCGCTAACCACGAGCGCCACGGCCGGCCAGGGCGGAGTGTCGGCCGTCAGCGCCGCGCTGGTGGCGTGAGCCTCGATGTGATCGACCGCAACCAGCGGCAGACCTTGTGCAAGGCTCAAAGTCTTGGCCGCGGTCACGCCGATCAGCAGCGAGCCGATCAGCCCGGGGCCGACCGTCACCGCGATCGCCTCCAGGTCGCTGTAGCACACGCCGGCCTCAGCCAGCGCCCCTTCGACGATGGGCCGCACCTGCTCGACGTGAGCGCGTGAGGCCAGTTCAGGCACGATTCCGCCATACTTGGCATGCAGCGCCACCTGCGAGCTGACCAGGCTGGAGAGCACCTGCCGCCCGCCGGCCACGACCGCGGCCGAGGTTTCGTCGCAGGAAGTCTCGATGCCGAGAATGAGGGCGTCCGCCTTTTGCATGCCGGATTCTACTCCCGCGCGCCCCACCCCGCGCCCCGCTGCGCGGGCATCGTCCGCAAGTCGGCGCTACAGACCGGCCGCTTGGGCAGCGGCGTACGTGCCCCACGCCGCAAGGTAGGCCAGGATCGTCATTCCAAAGAACGAGGCTGCCGGCCAAGCGATTGAACGCATTTCGCGCCCGATCATTATCAGCGTGCTGCCGCATTGGGCGCACAGCGCGAAGAACACCATGATCGACAACGCTACAGGCAGCGTGAACAAGCGCTGGTCCGTGCCGATCCACGTAGCGCTTTGCAAGGCTTGATGCAAGCTCTCCGCGCCGCCCGAGGATTCGCCCAGGTTGAACAGCGTGCCGAGCGTGGCGACTACCATCTCGCGCGCCGGAAAAGACGCCAGCACGGAGACGCCGATGCGCCAATCCCAACCCAGCGGCCGTAAAACCGGCTCAATTCCCTGCCCGAGCCGGCCCAGGTAGCTATCACGAAGCTGCTGCGCGTCGAGTTCAGCCTTCAGCCGTTCGGGTCCCCAATCGGCGGCCTGGGCCTGCTGTTCTACTAGGCTGCGGGCGGCCGCGTCGTGCGGAAAGTACGCCAGCGCCCACACGACCACGTTCAGGACCAGGATGATGCTTCCAGCGCGCACCAGGAAACTTCGGCCACCGCTGTAGGCGCGCTGCAAAACGGTTCCCAGGCGTGGCAGCTTGTAGCTGGGCAGCTCGAGCAGAAAGCCGGACGTAGGCCCGGAGAAGGTCGTCTTTCGCAGCAGCCAGCCCACGGGAATCGCCGCCACGATTCCTACGAGGTACATCGCCAGCATCACCAGGGCCGGCAAGCCGATCAGCCCGCCGAAGTAGTTAATGTCCGGCACCAGGGCGCCAATCATCACCAGGTACACCGGCAGCCGGGCCGAGCAGCTCATGAACGGAATTACCAGCATCGTAACGCAGCGCTCGCGCCGGTCGGCGATAGTGCGCGTGCTCATGATGGCCGGCACGGCGCAGGCAAACGAGGACAGCAGCGGAATGAACGACAACCCGCTCAGCCCCATGCCGCGCATCAGGCGGTCAACCATGAATGCCGCCCGGGCCATGTAGCCGCAATCCTCCAGCAGCGCGATCAGGGCGAAGAGGATCATGACTTGGGGCAGAAAGACCAGCACGCTGCCCACGCCTCCGATCACGCCATCGACCAGCAAACTGCGGAATACACCTTCGGGCAGGAGTTGCGCCGCCTGGGCGCCCACCAATTCAAAGAGCGCTTCGATCGCACTCATAAGTGGGCGGGCGGCATAAAAGATCGATTGGAAGACCAGGCACAGCACGACCAGCAGTAAGGCAAAGCCGCCCAACTTGTGGGTCAGGATGCGGTCGAGCCGGCTGGACCAAGTGGATCGGCCGTGCTGCGAACGAGCGACCACGCCTTCGAGCGCGCTGTCGATCCAGGCGTAACGGGCCCGAATCTCCGCCGCAGGTCCGTCAATTTGCGCTGTCTCCAGCAGGCGCCGGGCCGCGTCGAGCTCCGCGGCCGAGCCGCCCTGCGCCAGGAACTCGCGTTCGGCATAACCTTCGTGATCCAGCAGAACGCGCAAACTTTCGCCGCGTGAAAGCTGCCCGTTGCTTGCCGCCAGTTGCGCGGCACTCTGTTCGATTACGCTCGGCAGGGGCGCTGGCCGCGGTGGCCGTAGTTCTGCCAACGCGGCGTCAAGCGTGGCGATGAACGGCGGCAGCGTGCGCTTGTCGGTCGCGATTACCGGGATGACCCGCACCCCCAGGCGCTCTGCCAGCCGCCCCACGTCGATCTCAAGGCCGCGAGCGCGGGCCACGTCCAACATGTTGAGCGCAACCACAACCGGCAGGCCAAAATCCAGCAACTGGCTGAGCAGGTACAGGTTGCGCCGCAGGTTGGAGGCATCCACGACGGCCAGAATCACGTCCGGCTGGGGGCGGCCTGAGACGCGTCCGGAAAGGACGTTGCACACGACCATTTCGTCCGGTGAGGCGGCCGCCAGGCTGTATGTGCCCGGCAGGTCCAGCAGCTCAAGGTCATGGCGGCTGCCGCGGATCGGAGCCTCTCCGATGTCCACCGTCACACCCGGATAATTGGCCACCTTGCGGCGGAAGCCGGTCAGCGCGTTGAAGAGGACGGTTTTTCCGGTGTTGGGATTGCCGACCAGGGCGATGGTCGCAGTCTTGCGGGCGGTCGTCGCGGCGCAGCAACAGACACGCGTCGCTCGTTCGCCGCAACCAGTGCAAGGGTCAAACAAGGACAAAATCGATTGCGGAGCTGGGCTGCGGCCGGTCGGGACCGTTGCCCACGTCAGGGTCTAGCTCACAGCGGTGATACGTCAATCAGTTCCGCCTCACGGCTGCGCAGGGACAGCTCGTAATCACCTAGCCTAATGTGCAATGGATCACCCAGCGGCGCTCGGCGTAAGACCGCCAGGACGGCGCCTTCGATCAAGCCCATTTCCATGAGCCGGCGGCCGAACGCTCCGCTGTTTCGAACGCAGGTAACTCGCAGCGCCTTTTCACGGGGAGCGTGTATCAACCCCATTTTCGTAGTTCTCCGTGCCGCGAAACACTTAGGAAACCATGCTTCGGCGCATTACAT
>JAAYXS010000184.1 GCA_012515775.1 Phycisphaerae bacterium | reverse complement strand
TTCTCGCGTCGCTGGCTGAACTTCTGAATCGCGCTTTTGGTCAGGACCATTAACAGCGATCCAGCGAGCCCGCCAATTGCTCCCGCCAGGACTCCTTTGAGCACGTCCTGCGCCTGGGCCTCTTTAGACCAACGCTCGTACCACTTCCGGCGGCCGCCCAGCCAGGCCGGGCGCCTCAGCCGGACGCTCCGCGAACGCGGCGAACGCAGCCAATCAGGCCGATGTTCCCATTTTTCGCGCAAGTCATGTGCACCAAACCATTCGTGACCCGATCCCCTGGACAGCATTGTTCGAATATCACTGGCGCGCATTCGCATTGGTTCTCCTTTATTACCATCGCCCACCGGATGCGCTGCCAGCCTCGTGACCGGCTTTGACTGACAGTGATTCTACGTCCCCACGCCCCGCGCGCCGGCTAACTTGCGCTTTGTCAGCGAAGGTCGCCTTGCACGTTGGTTAAACTTCGCCAGGCCGGGCCGGCCTCGCTGCCGCACATGCTGCTGCCGGGCAAGCCGCGGGGTCCGCTGTGCCGGCCATCTGCCCCTCCGCAGGCCCGTTCGATGCCAACTCGCGGCTGATGCGCAGGCTGCACCAATCGCGGCCGCACATCGAACAGTAGTCGGTATCCATCTGAATATCCTCATCGTGCAGCGCCCGGGCCGTCTCGCCGTCGAAGGCCAGCTCGAACTGCCGCGGCCAATCCAGCGCCGCACGGGCCCGGCTCATATCGTCGTCCCACTGGCGGGCGCCGCGGATCCCGCGCGCGATGTCGCCAGCGTGGGCCGCGATCTTGTATGCGATACAGCCGGCCTTTACGTCCGCGGCCTTGGGCAAGCCGACGTGCTCCCGGGGAGTGACGTAACACAGCAGGGCCGCCCCGGCGCGTGCCGCTTCGGTCGCGCCGATTGCGCTGGTGATGTGATCGTAGCCGGGGAAGACGTCGGTCACGACCGGCCCGAGCACGTAGAACGGGGCGTCGTCGCAGACGGCGCGCTGCTTCTCCATGTTCCAGGCCACCTCGTTCATGGGAATGTGGCCGGGACCTTCAACCATCACCTGCACGCCGGCCGCGCGGGCTCGCTGCACCAACTCGCCCAGCACGTGCAATTCGGCGATTTGAGCCGGATCGCTGGCGTCCGCCAAACATCCGGGCCGCACGCCGTCGCCCAGCGAATAGGCGACGTCGTACTCGCGCATGATGGCGCTAATTTCGTCGAACAGCTCGTAAAACGGGTTCTGCCGACCGTGGTACGTCATCCAGCGGGCGATCAGCGAGCCGCCGCGGCTGACCAGCCCCGTCGTACGGCGGCGAATCAGGCCCAGGTGCTCGCGCAGTATGCCGGCGTGAATCGTGAAGAAATCCACGCCTTGCTCGGCCTGGCGCGTAACCGTTCGCAGGATCGCGTCGTAGTCCAGGTCTTCGATAGTCCGGCCGACGATCATGCTGTAGATCGGCACCGTGCCGATGGGAATCGTGCTGTTATCGATGATCGCCTGCCGGCAGCAATCCAGCTCGCCGCCTGTCGAGAGATCCATCAGCGCGTCGGCACCGTAGAGTTGCGCCCAACGCAGCTTCTCGACCTCCAAGGCCGTGTCGCTGGCCACCGGCGACGCCCCGATGTTCGCATTGATTTTCGTGGAGATGGCGCGCCCCACGCCCATCGCGTCCAGGCGCTTCGGCGCCCGCTCGCCGCGGCAGTACTCCGGGTCAGCCAGCAGTTGTCGCCGCTGCGC
>JAAYXS010000183.1 GCA_012515775.1 Phycisphaerae bacterium | reverse complement strand
TCGCCGCGATCCGCAACGCGGCAGAGGTTCGCGTGCCCGTCCCAACTGCCGCCGCGAATCACACGGTGGATTCCCGAGGTTGGCCCACGCGGGTTGTCGTACGGACTGCTGCTATAGTAATTCGAGCTATACCAGTCATTGCACCATTCCCATACGTTGCCGGCCATGTCATGCAGACCGTAGCCGTTGATGCCGCTGGCGGTCTTAAAGCTGGTCAAACTGCCGGGCCAGTCCCAATCCGCCTGGTACTGCAGCGCGCCCGTGAAGAAGCCGACCGGGCTGGTGAAGGGTATGCTTCCGCTGCCCCAACACGGATGTGAGTCCCGCGTCGGGCTGGTGTCGTATGCAAAGACGGGCGAACTGAAGTAGTTGCTCCGGGCGTGCTGAATCGTTTCCTGATCGGACCAGGGGAAGCGGTGCCCCGCGCTGCCGCCCCGCGCCGCTTTCTCCCACTCCGCTTCCGTCGGCAGCCGGTAACCTCCGGGCATGAAGTTGCACGTCCAGGTCGATAGGTCGTAGCACAGCGGCCGGCCCTCCTGCGCGCCGCGCCAGTTGCAGTACGCGGCCGCGCCGTACCAGCTCACCCTCACCATGGGATGGTCCTCCTTGCCGGGCGTCACGCCAAAGGTGCTGCCATCCCAGGTAATGCGGCTGATCGGGGTGCTGGTAGTCGTGTCGCAATACGGGTAACTCGTGCCGCTCCCGTGCTGGTAAACCACGCCGTCGGTCACCGTGATCAGGCCGCCCTGAGCCCGGGCCCAGTTCAGCCCATCGCAGTACTGCTGGTTCGTAACCTCGTATTGGTCGATGTAGAAGGCGTCGACGTACACCGGATGCACGGGCCGTTCGTCAGTATGCCCCTCATTGAACGTGTCGCCCATTTGGAACTCGCCGGCGGGGATGAGGACCATACCGCCGGGCTCCCCCCTGTCGTCGGCGCAGATGCGCACGGGAACCGCGAACAATCCGGCCAAGCAGACGGCGAACGTCGCCGCGACGACCTTGAATCTCATGAGGCTTCCTTCCTGCTTCGCGAGCGCAAAGACCACGTTCGGGACACGACATCGCGTACACTTTCCCGCTCATCGGGGATTTTAGCGAAGCGAAGTCCCGTCGCTGGCCGAGTTCCGACCGGGCCCGATTGAGCATGCCCCGGGCAAGCGCCGGGCTTCGCTCGGCGGCTGCCTTGCAGAACCGGGGCGCGGCTGCAATTTTTTTTCTGATGAAGCGCGAACCAACCCGCCGATCACTCGTAATGAAGTCAGGAAACGAGAACTTCTCCTCCTAGCCTCCTTCTCCAATAAGACCCGAAAGCGGCCGCCGTGTGGCGGCCGCAATCGTTTATGGGCCAAGCCTCTCGCCACCGGCTCCGCCATGCCCTGGCGGCTTAGGTCGCCGCGGCGGCACGTCTCGACGCCACGTCGGCGAGCGTTATTATTTGGACGAGCCGAGCCGGAAGCGGGCAGGAAGTTGTCAGTTAGCAGTCGTCAATGTTCCCGAGCCCGAATACCGGCGCACCGAAAAAGCGTCGTCGCTGGGCAGCCGCGGGCGACTCGCCGTGGCAAGCTGCCTCGCTACGTTGCGGCCTTATCGGCTGACGAGACTCCCGAATCATAACATGCCCCTGAGCAGCCTTATTCTCCTGATTCTGCATAGCGCGCCATGGCCGGCGGTCTCGCCGGCAGAGCTGAAGGCCGTCAATTTCACCGCGGGTTTGGTGAAGGTGGCCAAAACCGCGGACACGACGTTCCCCGACAATACTGAGCTCGTCGTGGCGGCAGAAGTGGTGCCGGTCGGCCGCTTTCGGTTGACCGGACAAGGCGCGGATCACGCCACCTTCGCGCGTCAGGAACCGATTGTCTATGCTGGCTCCGGGCGTCTGCGAGCTTGGTTCGTTTGGCCCCGCCCATCCGCTCAACACTGGGAGAAATGGCCGGCTGAGGCGGACTTCATGGCGCGCATTGAACGCGTGGGGCCGGGGATGCGCGGCGTCTGGATCGATGCCGGCGCGAACAGCGGCATTCAGCCCGGTATGAGCTGGTGGCAGCGCATCGATGGTCAGCCGGTGGTCCGCTTCGACGTGCTCTCAGTCGAAGCCGACGCGTGTTACTGCTCGGCCGCGCGCCTGGCGGCCAATGCGCCGATCCGCCGCAATGATCGCGTCGCGCTCTGGCCATCCCCCGGCCGGCGCCGCACCGGGACCGCGGCCAGCGCGGCCAGCTACATCGAACGCAGTGAAGAGCGAACGATCGTCTGGGTAGCCGCCCCGCGCGGAGTGGAAGTTCCGCCCGAGCCGCACGTTGATTTCTTTCACGGCGCACAATACGTCGGCCACGGTGTCGTCGAGTCGGCAGATAATTTGTTCTGGTATGCGCGGCTGATCGAAGGCGGCGCTAAGGGTGGAGGCGATCGCGCTGAGCAGGCGCCGCCGATCGCAGTCGGCGATTCGGCAATCATCCGCACGCGCGCCGACATCGAGGCGCGCCGTTTCCCGGCCCGCGTGTTCGAAATCTCGGCGGACGGAGCCCTGATAAACGCCGGCGAATGGGACGAACTCAGCCTGGGACAAGCGGGCAGCCTGTATCGCGGCGGGGAGAAGATCGGCGAAGTCCAGATCGCCCGCCTGCAGCGCAGCTATGCGGTAATACAGCCGGCAGAAGTACCGCCCGAGCCGGCAGCGACACGCCCGGCCAGCCAGATGCCATCGACTGAAGGACCATCCGCCAGGCAACCGACGGTCTTGCCGGCGATTGGCGACGTGGTGTGGTTCAGCGACCCGCCCGCGCCGCCCGTGGATCTGGCCGAAATCGACAACGTGGTGGACGGGAATCTGTTTTCCGCCCGCGCACTGGCGGACGTCCAGATATCCGCTCTCACGCCGCTGCGGGTTCGTACGGATGACGCCGGTAGCGGAGTAGCGCTGGTTCTGGCCTCGGATGGACAGCGCATTTGCGGAGTGGTTCTGGAATGTTCGCTCGCTGCGCCGCTGCGTCCGGGAGCAATCATTGTGGGATCAAATCCGGCACAACCGGTCGAAGAGCGTTGAACTCTTCGCGGCCATGAAATGCAACTCTCTGGACGCGGGGAGTGCGATCGAACAGCGCTGCTCCGCCTGGCTGAGGCTACAATGACGCTCGCACGCGGCGCCGAACGCCCGCCGAAGCTATCCGACGTTGGGGCGTTCGCGCGTCCCTGTTGCGCCGAAAGGAGAGCCTCGTGCCGGACCCCATCCGCACATGTGATGTCGAAATTCGCGTTCGGTACGCCGAGGTGGACGCGATGGGCTATGTCCACCATGCCCGCTACTTCGTGTACTTCGAGATCGGGCGGACCGAACTGCTGCGCCTTAACGGCATCCGCTATCGCGACCTGGAAGCCCGCCAGTTGTATTACGTTGTGGCGCGGCTTGAATGCCGCTTCAAGGCTCCGGCGCGGTACGACGACCTGCTCACGCTGACGACGTCCACCGAGCGGCTGTCCCCGGTCCGCGTTGACCATAGTTATCGGCTGCGGCGCGGTGACTCGTTGCTGGCCGAGGCGAATTCCACGCTGGCGCTCGTCGGACCGGATGGGCGGCCCACGGGGCTGCCGGACGACATCTACGCCGCCTTGACCGGGTCGCAGGCAACCGGCCGGGACGGGCTGGCAACCGCGGAGCGGGTCGAATAAATTGCCTGACTGCGGCCGGTTTCGACCCGGCGGCAGCGGAGTTCTAACATGCTACGTTTTCGGGTGATCGCAGTTTGTGTGTTCGTTGCTATCGGTGGTTTGGTGGCTGCCCAGTCGGCGTTGCAGCGTCCCACGAAGCCTGCGCCGCGAAAGCCGAACACACCGCCAGCGGCTAATGAGCCCGCCCAAGTCGACATGCCGAAGGCACACGAGGGGACTGCCGGCAACCGGCCAAAACGTCCCCCCCACGCAAACCACCGCCCAACGCCCGCTGCTTCCGAAGCGGCCGCTCCGCAACCAGCCGACAATGAGTCCGCCCCGGCCAGCCAGGAAGCTCCGCGCCGCCCGAAACTTCCTCTGCCGGCGTCGCGCCCCGCGCGCGAGCCGCAGGTAGTCGAGTTTGAGATTGCCTCGTCAGAGGGCGAACCCTGGGGCCGAATACTGATCGAGTTGTATCCCGGGCGGACGCCGGTCACGGCACGGACTTTCGTTCAGTACGTCAATAGCGGGTTTTATGACGGGACGATTTTCCACCGCATCATCCCCGGTTTCATCGTTCAAGGCGGCGGCTACACCAGCCTGACGGAGAAGAAAACGGAGGGGCTGGGCGACGCGATTCGCAATGAAAGCCGGCGCGGCACGCTACGGAACGCCCGCGGCATGGTTGCGATGGCCCGTAAGCAGGATCCGCATAGCGCCGTTTCGCAGTTCTTCATAAACCTGAGCGACAACGAACAGCTCGACTATCCGCGTGCCGGGGCGTATGGGTACTGCGTTTTTGGCAAAGTTATTGAAGGCATGGACGTAGTGGACCGCATCGCCGAGGTTGAGACCCGAGTCAGCGACGCGGCGCAGCGCCGCTACGAGCGCTACATGCAGGAGGGGCGCCCGGTCGAGAAGGCTGAGCAGTCGGAGCCGCTGAGCCCGCCGATCCTCAAACGCGCCCGGCTACTCGACCAATCTGAATTACCCGCATCGATCCTCGCCACCCCGGCCAATCGGCGTGCGCAGCCGGCGGTGGAGCCGCGTCCGCAGACGCGTCCGGCCACGGAGGGCGAGGAACAATCGACCGAAGAGAGCGGTACTGAGGAGCCGGCGCTCGAGCCGGCGGAAGTTGAACCGGGTGTCGAACCCGGATTCGCACCCGAATCTGCGCCGGCAAATGACGGCGACGAGTCGGAGGTGGAACCGGGTGAGGTGGAACCGGGTGACTCTACTGGGGAGGACGGCGGGGGCCGCGTCCACCCGAAGCGGTCGGTTCCGAAGCGCGCCGTGCGCTCAAAAACTTGACGATTGGACCCCCTACCTTCTGCAGTCCACAGACTGGAGCACCATGCCAAATACCTCGACTAACCCACGCGTTGAACTGGAAATCACCTGCCACGGCGACGACTGGGGCCGCGTCGTCCTGGAGTTGGACGCCGAGAAGACGCCGCAAACCGTCCAGAACTTCCTCGCCTACGTGGACGACGGCTTCTACGACGGCACAGTCTTCCACCGCGTGATTCCGACTTTCATGATCCAGGGCGGCGGATACGGGCCGGATTACAGACCCGTCCGCAAGGGCCTTCGTAAACCCGTCCAGAACGAGGCCGCCAGCGGTGGCTCCAACGTACGCGGGGCAATCGCGATGGCCCGGACGGACGACCCGCATTCGGCAACCTCGCAGTTCTTCATCTCTGTGACTGACAATCCATTCCTGGACTATCCAGGACACGACGGGTGGGGTTACTGCGTGTTCGGCCGCGTGACTGAAGGCATGGACGTCGTCGATCGAATCAAGGACGTGAAGACGCAGAATAACCCGGCCATGGGCGAAGCCTCGCAGCCGATTGAAGCACCGGTCATCAAGAGTGCGCGGCGCTTGTAATCGGGCAGGGCCGGGACGCGCCGGTTTCGGACTACCGCCGTGTGCGTCCGCATCGCGCGCCGCATCCAGCTCATTGAAGGTCGCGGCCCGTGAATTCGCCCAGCACGCCCCGGTGAATGGCGCGGGCGGCCTGCTCCTTCGGGCTTGGCCCTTTCTTCAGCGACCGGTCCTCGTGCGTCGGCCATAGTGATCCGTAGGAGAACAGCGCCCAGTCGCCGCCGCAATCCACGCAATGGGCGAGCTGCTGCCTCATCGCCGCCGCGGTCGCGTGCTTGTAAATGCCCAGGCCGGGAATGATTCGTCCGCCCCCGGTCAGTTGCCGGTACGCCTCGATGTCCTTCTCGAAATCGCCCAGCTTGTCCGTGTAGACCATCGGGAATAAGGCGTCTACCAACCCGGCTCGCAGCCAGCCCACGCCGTTCTGGAAAAACTGGTTGTAGGCGTCGTGCGGATCGCTGAAGACGGCCGCGGTCAGCGTGGCCCCCGGCCGGCGGCGGTTGATGGTGTTCCGAATGTCGGCCACCAGGCGTGTGAGCTGGTTCGCGCGCCAGTGCTTCCAGCTCGGCAAGTCGTCATCGGGGCGTTTACCGGTCTCGTTCCAATAGATCGACAGCGTTCGCTCATCGCGTGGGTAGCGCTTTTCCGCCCCCGGTGTAGTGTCCCAGGCGTAGCGCACGTAGTCCATGTGGATGCCATCCACGTCGTAGCCGGAGACGATCTCGTCGATGACTGCCTCAATATGCTGCCGCACCTCCGGCAGGCACGGGTTAAGGATGAGGTAAAAATCGCCCAGCGGCTGCCGCTGCCCACGCGAATCCTGCAGAAACCACTCCGGGCGGGCGTTCCAGAGCTGGTCGCGCAGCGGCGGCGGCTTGGGGCCCCTCCAGCCCGGCAGAATATTGACCCAAGCCTCAATGCGCAGCCCGCGGCGATGCGCCTCCTCTACCGCCAGCGCCAGCGGATCGAAACCGGGCGAGGTGAAACCAAACTCCTCTAACCAGGGTTCGAGCCGGGATGGGTAGGCCACCGTGCCCGCCCCGCGCACCTGCCAGAGCACGGTGTTAACGCCCATATCGGCACAATTGCGAATGATCGTGCGCACGTCGTCGGGATAGCGATAGTGAAAGCGCGCCACCCACACCGCGCGCTCCACCTGCGGCAAGGGGCGCGGCGCACTTCGAGAAACCGGCTGCCGAGCATGCCGCGCCTGCTCGACCACCGGCGGCCACGAGACCTCCGGATTCCGGCAACCGGGCAGTCCGCCCCAAGCCAGGAACATTCCCGACAGGATCACTCCCCACTGTGCAGCGCGCATGAGTTTCATAGAGCAGAAAGTAAACGCTGGTCGCGAGGAACGTCAATTCCGGACGTCCCGCCGAGCACGACTGCTCGCATGACTGCTGACCTCTGACTCCTCATTGCCGTCACGCCGGTGCGACGCTCGGAGCCGAGGTCGCCCGCGCGCCGCCGAAGTGCTAATATTCCTCGTAGAGTCCTGGCGAGGCAATGCCGGTGAAATTCACAAAGATGCACGGCCTGGGAAACGACTACGTGCTCGTGAGCCTTTTCGAGCAGCACGTAGACGACCCGCCCTGCTTGGCGCGCGCCATCAGTGACCGGCATCGCGGCGTCGGCAGCGACGGTCTGATTCTACTGGCGCCGCCCGATTCGCCCGAGGCCGACGCCCGCATGATCATGTTCAACTCGGACGGCTCGCGCGCCCAGATGTGCGGCAACGGCATCCGGTGCCTGGCGAAGCTGGCCTGGGAGCGCGGGTTGGTGCGGCGCAACCCGATGCACATCGCCACCGACGCGGGGGTATTGAGCGTCGAGCTGACGCTGGATTCGGCCAACAAGGCCAGCCAAGCGCGCGTCGACATGGGCGTGCCGATTCTCCAACCCGGGCGCATTCCGGTGCGCCTGGCGGGGGAGCGCGTCGTGGCGGCCCCGCTGGCGGTGGGCACACGCTCATTGCTGGTTACGTGCGTGTCGATGGGCAACCCGCACGCGGTCTTTTTCACCGATCGGCTGGAAGATGTGCCGCTGGCGGATTGGGGGCCGCGCATCGAGCGGCATGCGCTTTTTCCAGAGAAAACGAACGTGCATTTCGCGCACGTCCTGGCGCGCGACCGCGTGCGCATGATTACGTGGGAACGCGGCGCAGGGCTCACGCAGGCCTGCGGAACCGGCGCCTGCGCCGTAGGCGTGGCGGCCGTGCTCAACAACCTGACTGACCGGAACCTCACGGCTCAATTGCCCGGCGGCGAGCTCCAGGTGGAATGGGTGGCGGCCGAGCCGGTGCTCGGCGAGGGCGGCTCAGCCGCTGCGGCGGGCCCCGGTCAAGCCGTGGCCCCGCCGGAGCGCAGCAACCACGTTTTCATGACTGGGCCGGCCGAAGAAGTCTTCACGGGCGACTGGCCCGGCTAAGATGGCTCGCATGTGGGCGTGCAGAGCAGAGCCGGGGCGTGCCGCCCCGGAGGATACCAGGAGCAGAGCGGGCGGCGTGCGAAGGCCAGCGGTCCAACCCTGCGACGCGGCGTAACGCCCGCCTAAACCTCCATGATCTCCTTCGCCTTCTCCTCCGTCAGTTTGTCAATTTTCTTGATGAACTCGTCGGTGATCTTCTGCACCTGCTCTTCGCCGCGCTCCACGTCGTCCTCGCTCAGCGTCTTGGCCTTTTTGGCCGCATCGAAGGACTTATTGGCATCTCGCCGGCTGGTGCGCACCGCCACCTTTTGCTGCTCCGCGAGTTGCTTGATGTGATTCGCAAGCTGGTTGCGGCGTTCGCCCGACAGCGGCGGAACCGGCAGGCGGATCATCTTCCCGTCATTCTGCGGATTAATCCCCAGTCCGCTTTTCTCGATGCCCCGCTGAATGTCCTTTAATGTACTTGGGTCGAAGGGCTTAATTATTATGACGTTGCCCTCCGTTACGGCGATGCTCGCCAGCTCCTTCAGCGACATCGACGAGCCGTAAGTCTCTACGTCAATGCGTAACGTATCCACCAGGGCCGGCGTCGCGCGCCCCGTCCGCACCGACCGGAACTCCTGTCTCAGGAACTCGACCGCCTTGTTCATCTCGTCTTGTGCTTTTTTGACGATGTCGTTGACTGTCATGAATCACTCTCCAGTCGCCCGTAATCTTGGGCTGCCGTGCCCTATACGCATCGGGGGCACAATAACCGCCGCCGCCACCGGCCTCAACCGAGCGCCCACCGAGCCTGATAACTCCGGTAGCTCCGGTAATCAGCAAATTGCGGGCTTACGCAACCACCCACCATCCTTGGCCGATACAACCAGCAACAGTGCCACAGCGGGGCAACCCGCCGACAGAAAATCGCCGACGAGCTCCGGGTTGAACCCCAAAGGAGGATACGCCCGTGCAGACAATTTTTGTCACCGGCGCCGAGGGCTTTGCCGGCAGCTTGCTCACCCAGCAACTGCGGCAGAGCGGATACCAGGTTTGGGCGGGGGTTCGCAACCGCGCCCGGAAACTCGCTCACGAGCGGCAGCAAGGGCAGGCCATCGTGTGCGACGTCAGCGACGCCATCAACCTTGCCCGCGCCATTGCTAGTGCCAAGCCCGACGCCGTCGTTCACCTGGCCGGGTTTTCCCACCCCCACGCCGCCAGCGACATGCCCCTGGAAGCCTACCAATCGATCGTGACCGCCTGGGCCAACGTCCTGGACGCGGTCCGTCGCATCACTCCACGCGCCCGGGTGCTCCTGGTCAGCGCCTGCGACGTGTACGGCGACGCCGGAGCCGACGGCCGGCCTCTTACCGAAGATACGCCGCCCCAGCCGGTAAGCACTTTCGGGAAGCTGAAGCTGACGGCCGAGTCAATCGCCCATACCTTCTACGAGCGTTATCACTTGAACCTGACGATCGCACGCACCTTCCACTACACGGGTGCGGGACAGCCCGAGTCGTTCTTCTTCGGTTCAATAGCTCAGCGCCTGGCTTCCTGGGACCCGGCCGTTCAGGGCGATACGCTGGCCCTGCCCGACCTCCAATGCCGTCGCGACTTGTTGCACGTCCGCGACGTGGTCAGCGCTTATGAGCGCCTGCTGCAGGACGGCAAACCGAATGAGGTCTACAACGTCTGCTCCGGCCAGGCGCACACCTGTGGCGAAATCGTCCAGATGATGATTCAGGCGCTGCGTACCCCGCTTCAAGTCAACGAACAGTGCCCGGCCGAAGGCAACGACGAACAAGTGCCGGTCTTCCTCGGCGATAACACGAAAATTCGAACGGAACTTGGCTGGAGTCCCACTCAGACGGTCGAGGGCGCCGTGCAGGAGCTGATCCGCAGCTACCAGCGCCGCCCAGCCGCGCAAGCGGTTGCTCACGAAAGCGCTGACAGCGCTGGTTTACCAAATTAAGCGCCGTTTGAGGCTGACTGGGAAGCAACAAGCACAGGACTAAACAGGACTAACAAGTACGCTTGCAGAACCAAAACTAACAACTAACGACTAACAACTAATACGGAGACTGGAAACTAACAAGTCTGAAGCTACAGGGGGTAGTTCGGGCCCGGTGCAAAGCCGGGCCCGCGCTACATATATGAACTCACAGTCATCCCACTGACGCGGGTGCCTTGCCTAAACTGTGACGGGGCTGCCATACTCAAGCTGTAACGCGGGTGCCATGCCCAACGACGCGGGTGCCTGCCCAAGCTGTGACGCAGGTGCCATGCCAGGACGCAGGTGCCATGCCAGGACGCGGGTGCCATGCCCAAGCTGTAAGCGCGGGCATGCCCTCGTTAACGACCTAACGACTGCTGTCGGCATCCCCGCGCCGCGCCGACGTGCGGCGCCGAGGCCCACTCTCGCTAGTGCAATTCTTACTACGTAGTAGTCATGCCCGCGCCGCCACGCGGCTTAGGCATGGCACCCAGCCCCGTCTACAATCACGAGTCACGCACAGAGGATAACGCCTATGCATGCCACGCCCCTTTTCGTGCTTGCGTTTTTCCAGTACCCGTTCCCCCCGGTGCAGGTGGCCCCGTCCCCGCCGTTTTCGGCGTCTCAGCTCTACCCCTCGCTGTTGTCACAAAATCCAATACAGTGGATTGCCAGCATGCCTCAGGGCATTGCGTTCGCGCAGCGCACCGGCCGCCCGCTCCTCTTCTATATCCCCCCTTCGCGTGATCTGCAGGGAAGTGTATTCGGTGTAAACGTCTCAGACGAATTCGGAACGTTCGACAGTAACATAGATGACGCCCAAAACATCGCCTTCCGCGATCCCATAGTGCGGGCTTTTGCCCAGGACCGCTTCGTGCCCGTGCGCCTGCAACGCACAAACCACACGCTCCCAATGCTCGCATCGGCCGGCTTGCCAACCACATACGGCATGTTCCTGGCCGCTTTCACGCCCCGCGGCGACTTTATCGGCTGGGTTTCCCCTTCCGATGTGGCCGACCCGCGCATCCTCGCTCGACGCCTTTCAGAGCTTTACCGCGGCTACCGCCTCAGTCTTTTCCGCACCGACCTGCGGCCAATACTGGAGAACGGAGCCGCGACACCGGCCGAGTTGAACGGCGCGCTCAGAACGATCAGCGAATTCATGATCCTGGACGCCGACCAGGAAGTGATCAGCGTGCTGGATCGCCGCAACCTTGACCGTAGCGTGCGAAAACAGGCCCTCGACACCTTGGCAGTCCTGTCCACGCCGGAGGCCGTTAACACGCTGGTCAGCCTGGCCGGCCGCGATCGAATGGCGGCGGAAGCTTTGAACAACCTCACCCTCCCGGCCGCCACGTACATGCTCTCCATCGTGGACGTCGATGACCCGCGGCAGGTTACGGCCGTATACGACGCGGCCGTCAAAATCACCGGCGTTCAGAATCCCAAGTACGGCGCGTTTTGGCGGCAAGCCGACCGCTCCGCCCGCGAGCGTGAACTCGCCCGCGTTCAGGCCGTTTTGAAACCGCAGGCCCAGCTTTGGCATGAGGCGATCGGCGTTCTGAGATAGACCGGCTCACAGATGGTCCGGACCGCTGTTACGAGACCGAGGCGCGGCTTCCGCGGCGGCGGAGCCGCTCGCGGACAGGCCGCTCCTCACGCGCTTCCGCTGCGCTCCCACGACACTTCGCCCGTCGCGCTGTCTACCGTCACCATCGCCCCATGCGGGACGAGTGCGGTCAAGTCCTCAGCCGGTTCGCACACCAGCGTCACGCCGGTGACGATGGCCCCCTCGACGATGTTCGGGTCTGCCGGCTTCGAGAGCACGATGGCGGCCGGCTGCTTGCCCTGCTTCGCCAGCACGGTCAGCACGACGCATCCGCCGGACGAGCCTTTGGTTTCCGGATATATCATGACTTTCCCGGCGATGGTTTCGCCCTCATGCTCGTGCCCGCGCGCGATGATTATGCCGCTGTCCATGTCGACGTCGCCCAGAAAGGAAAAGGCTTGACGGCAGACAAACGCCGGGCCGCTAACGCGGCCGCGAACCATAGGGCGGGCAATGACGCTGTGTCGGGGCACATTCGGCTCCTACTGCAAGAAACTGGCGCAGAATACTACAGTCCAAGCGCCCGGACCACAGGTGCGCGCCG
>JAAYXS010000182.1 GCA_012515775.1 Phycisphaerae bacterium | reverse complement strand
AGCGTGCTCGCGGGCACCTTGCCGCGCGACAGCAGGTGCGCAACCACCAGCAACGGCCCATAGCCAAACCACAGATATCGGAAACAGGCGGTCGAGTCTGCGCGCAAGGTGACGGTCAGTACGGCGAGCGTATAGAAGTAGAGCATGGCCCAAGTGATCGACGCGGTGTGGCGCCATCGGGCGTAAAGCGTTCCGAGGCCCATGCCCAGCGCCAAGAATGACAGGCCGGCCAGCCAGGGACCAAAGTTCAGTAACGCTTCACCGGTAAAGGTGAAGTCGTAGCCGATATTCGTGGCACCGCGATAGGCGCGGTCCTTGAAAAAATAGGCCGCCTGGTAGTCCACGAGCGAGCCCTGAAACTCACGTGGCACGACCATGTTGACGGCTGCCTGCACGTAGGACCTACCATACAAGAGCGGCTGGTGCCCGCGTTGAAACCAGAGCCGGTACACCCAACTCTGAACCCCCTCCGAATTGGCCGACATCAGTCCTTTAACCAGATGCTCTTCGAATTCTTTGGACGCCATGCCGTGCGCGAAACGGCTGAAGCGCTCGCGAAACGGCAGCTTGAATCCGCTGCGCCAGACGTTGACGGCGACACTCAAATACCCGATCACGAGCAGCACGAACGTCGTGCGCAGCGTCGCGGCCAACCGCACGCGGTGCGTGCTGGCGTACACGATCAGTAGTCCGGCAGCGGTAATTATCAAGGCCTTGCGGCCTCCCGACAGTACCGATAACAGAACTTCGAAGCAGAAGGCCCCGATGTAAAACAGGGGCCGCTTGCGGCCCTGCAGTGTGCTGGTGGTGTATCCCGCGATGAGCAGCGCCTGGCGCACGTTCAGCAACTGGGCGAAGTTTGTGGAAGTTGGGGCGTGCGCGGCCTGACCCTCGCCGTAGCCCCGCGCAAAGCCCCCGGCCATGACGAAGGGCAGTGCCAACATAAAACCCGCTATCGCGCAATAGCCCCACTCGAAGACGCGCACCAGCGGGATACGCGTGCGCACCGCGCTATTCTGGTGCCGCGACCCGGAGTTGCGCACCAGCCATGCACCCAGCGCGAAACACCAGAGACCGACGGCATTTACGAAGAGGACAGCCGTACGGGCCTGCTCAGGGGAATTGACGCCCCATTCTATGTCTACAAAAACGCCGATGAGCGAGCCGATCCAGTTATGAAACAGGGAGAGCACACAAAACGCGGAGATCGGATTGAGCCAGGCGCCGTAGAACTTCCGGGCCAGCAGGGCCAGAACAATGCTCGACACGACCAGTATCAGTATCGCAAGCGAGTTCATTACAGGAATTCCTCAACGCGGAGCGGCACGGGCAGCGTCCGTGAAATCCTTCGGCTCAGACAACCTGACGCGAGTAATCGAATGTTGCGCATATCGAAACCCAATTACGGACAGAGCCTGGGCTTCCGGGGGCGCGGCAGACCAAAATTGCCTAGCCCCCACACCACGTCAGCGCGAAACCGCGCACGCGAGTCAGGGACGAGATCACGTTGACACCGGCCGAACGCCCACGGTCAAAACGCACATCCTGTGCCAGCACCGCACTTGAATCTCCTCGCATCAGCTCTGTCGCTCTTGCAGGCCGCGCGCGACAGCGAGCATCCCTTGCGTCGCATCGTCGCAGTCATTATGTCCGTACACACCAGGGGATTTCGAAAAACAAGCCGCGCTTCGAAATATGACGGGCGCTGTACGGTTCATTACGTAGATGAGTCCATCCACAACGAATCATGGACACGTAAGTATGTGGTGATTACGTTGTCCAGTGTAAAGAGGGGGCGGACCAGCCGGGCCGCGTTTTCTCCCATTTGGGCAGCCTGCGCGGGGTGCGTGATCATGAACTCCGCGGCGCGGGCCAAGCCGGCGCCGTCGCCGTACCCAAAGCCGATGCCAGTGAAATAATCCATGATGAGATATTCGCCGACCCCGCACCGCGTGCCGATAACTGGCCTTCCCCCGGCCATGGGCTCGACAATCGTGTAACCGAACGTTTCGGAGCGCGACGTCACCAATCCAACGTTGCAGCGGGAGATGAGCCAGGGAACGTGATAACGGCTGATCAGACCTGGGAGGACGATTTGCCGCTCCACGCCGCGCTCGGCCATCAGTTTTCGCAAGTTGGCGACCACGCGTGGGTCTTGGCGGCCGGGCATAATAATGCGAGCGTTTGGATGGCGGCGTAAAACCGGGGCCAGGGCCTGAAGCAGCCAATGGTGACCCTTGCCGGCGTGTACGGTTGCCAGATACAGGAAACGAAAGCTGTGAGGGTCATCGAGTGCGTCACGCAAATGCGGGTCGATCGCGCTTGCATCCGGCGCCTCGGGTTGGTCGGGCCAGTCAAGTCCCTGCAGCATGATGCCGCCGCGTCCGCCGCGCAGCACGCGCTCGCTGCCGATGAATTCCAGCGCCGAGCGCGGCGATTGAAAATGCGTGTAATCTACATGTCTGCGCAGCAGTCGGCCCACAAGCAGCGAATACGGCATTCCGCGCCAGCTGGCGTTTCGGAACGAGTGCACGACGAATAGGATTTTCAGCCGCCCGCGAGACTCGTGGCGCACCGCGCGCAGCGGCAGCAACTGGCGAACGCCGTGAACGTGAGCCACCACGCGCTCCTCACTTTGCAGCAGGCGTCGCGCCACCTCCCCTAGGTCCGGCTTGCCTGGTTCCAATTGGAAGATTCGCTCGGGTGGGCAGCAGCTCCGGACAAGGTCCCATAACCCGGGCACCTGTTCCTGAGCGGGACAGGCGACGTACACGCGTATGCCTAACGGCGCCGCCCGGCGCAGCAGCGCCGCCGTGGCTTGGGCTAGGTGATAGGTCATGCCCAGCCTTATGGAGTAGGGCAGCATCAGCACGGAGTAGCTCATAAACAGCCCTCGGTTCCCGCCCCTGCGGTCGAAGCGCTGGGTACGGCGGCGGCCCGCGTGCGAACTCCACGAAGCAGCCACCAGATCCCGCCGGGAGCAAAACCCAGTAACAGGGTGTAGATCACCGCCGTCGTCAGCACTGCCACTGCTGCGCCCATCATACCGTACGCGCCCACCAGCAGCCACGCGGCCGGCAGCACCATGCCCCCGGCGATCACGCTGTAAAACAGCAGAAAACGCGTCTGCTGATGCACTTTGAAGAACACGTGCTGTAGCAGGCTCGCGAACATCAGCATGCGCGCCGCCGCCAGCATCGTCAATGTCCCGGCCGGAATTGCGTACGCTTTCGACGCCAGCAGCGTCATGAGCAGCGGCCCGCAAAAAGCGTAGCCCACTACAATCAGCGCACCCGCAATAAGGTACAGCGCCATCCCGCCCAGCAACAGGCGGTCAGCGGACCAAAGCTGCCGCGCATCGCTGATGTCCGAGGCGCGCTGGAAGGCGACGGGCTGCACCAGCGCGGTGAGCACGGCGTTCATGGCCATGAAGGGAAACCCGCAGACCTGATAGGCCGCCACGTAGCGCCCCACCGTCGCATAGTCCAACTGAGAAGAGAGCACGTAGCGCTCGCCCGAACTCTGCAGCCATTGAAACGTGGTCAGTAATCCCAGCGGTACGCCATAGGCGTAGACCAAGTTTGCAAAAGGAGCCGGCTTCCCGGCCGGAAGCGTGGTCATATCTCGCCGAATGCCGCGCAGCGCCACGCTGCCGAAAGCGGCGGCTGCCAGTGCGTAACTCAGCAGCGCTGTCGTGGCCGAGGGCCGGATGAAGTACAGGGCGGCGGCTCCGAGCGTCGTTTGCAAGGCGAAAAACCCCAGGTTCTCAAGCATGCACTGGCGGCGCTTGCGTTGAACGTCCAGCACTTGCACACGCAAGGATCGCCAGCGATTGGTCAGGAAGATTAGGCCTACAGCAAGGACCGTGAAGGTCTCCAGTTCGAACGCATCGGCAAGCGGTTTGGTGAGCAGCGCGCACC
Source organism: Phycisphaerae bacterium (assembly GCA_012515775.1). Classification (GTDB taxonomy): domain Bacteria; phylum Planctomycetota; class Phycisphaerae; order UBA1845; family Fen-1342; genus JAAYXS01. The sequence continues at coordinate 3,072 of JAAYXS010000182.1, read as the reverse complement.
CGCCGGCCACTACGATAGTCGTGACTCCCAGCCAGCGCAAGGTCTGGGATAGTGCGGAGCGCGCCGTACCTTGGGAGAGAGCCGTGTGGTACTGCCGCAGGTAAACCTGACTTATGGGTGTCTCGAAGAGATGGGTGATTAGGGCCAGTGTGGTCAGGCCCAACTGGTATTCGCCGAAAGAGGCCTGCGACATCAGGTTGGTGAACAGCTTCAGCCCCGCCAGCGCCACCCAGAATTCGGCCGCCTTGTGCAGGATCACCCAGGCCGACTCGCCGCGCACGCGCGGGTTGAGCAATGGCTGCGAAATTCGCTGCCAAAGTAACCGTGGTGCGGGGCTCGTCGCGCCACTCGGCGGCGGGCTGGCGTTTCTCACGGCGTGGATGGCCTTATTCCAGCAAGGCCATAGACATAGGCCGCGAAATGCCTGCCCCAAGATTTCACGCGCGTGGCAACTGCCGCCTGATAGAAGATGGCAACGCCTGGCAACCGGCTACCGTCACGCCGGGCAGCCGTCCGCGCCCCCTCGGCCAACTTTCGAACGTTGCGCCTGATCTTCATGCCTTGTTCGAGATCCATCTCGTGCACGCCAAGCCAATCTATCGCCTTCGCACGCTCAGTGCCAACCGGGTGCTTTTCGCTCGGCTCGCTCGTCTAGGGCCGGACCTCCTGTGTCACCCCGTTTTTCAGGAATCGGCAGTTTCGCTCGGCCCAACGCAGAATCACGCCGGTCTCCGGGCCAGGGTCATTTACCGCGGTCTTGCAGGACACCGCGTCCTCTCGCGAGATCAGGTAGCAATTATCGAAGATCAGCCGGTCGGCCCCGACGCGATCCGGGCGCTCGCTTGTCACGTACAGCCCGAAGCGCGTGCGGAGCTGGTCGTTGCCGCAGCCAATGAATGTCAGTTGGGAAGGCACCAGCAAGTCGCGCGGTGACTGTAAGCCGTGCAGGCGGATTACTGATTCGGACCCCGGCTCGGCCGCGACACTGAAGAAGACATTGGTGAAGGTCCAAGCGACGACGTAACCATCAAATCGCACGCTACTGCCACCGGGGCCCGCCCCCAGGACGCCGCCGCTGATGTGGTTATAGGTCGTGGTGCCGCCGGCGATCACCTTCTGCAGCCGGGTACTGTAAAAGTCGATGCGGTTTTGCGGGCAGGCATAGAGCCCGATGCCGCCAGGCGCCGTGAGCACCACGCTGCAATCGCGCAGACTCGAGAGTTCTGTGCCCAGGAGCACGACGCCGTATTTGAACCGCCCCACGATGCCTACGTGATCCAGCACGTGCGAGCGCGACTCGCAACGGTTGCCATCACGTCCGAATGCGATGCCGCATTTCACCACCTCCGCGGCGTCCCCGTATGTGCATGCGAGAAGAAGGTGGCTAATTGCGACGCCGCGCACATTCTGCTTCTCGCCACCGACCACTTCGATCAGGGCATCTGCCCTGAACGCCTTGGTCGGATAGATGATAACGGCCTCTTTTGCCGCTCCAATGATCCTGACCGGACCGTTCACCATCAGAGGCTCGTCAAGCGCGTACAGCCCTTTCGTCAGGAACAGCGTCCCGGTCGTCTTCTCGGCTTCCGCCAGTCTGCGCGGCAGGTTGTCGCCCGGCCGGGCTATGGTCATCTCGGCGGCGGATGCGGGCGGGACTAAGCACAGCCCGAATATCATGATCCAGCCCCGTCGCCGTCGCGAAGTTCCCTGGAAACGCAAGCCGGCTCTCCAATGCACAGCGCCCGTCGCCCCGGGCCCAAATGACAGAGCGTCATCGTACCGGCCTGTCAATGGGGCGTCGAGAGTGCGCGGCCCGCCGGCGTCGGCCCGATACTTTGGGCAGCCTGCGAAGCTGAGCTCGCCAAGCGCCGGTTTTTCGCACCGCAGAGTGCGCCCCGCCGGATGCTTACAGCCAGCTTGCGCCGAATTTGAAACCCTCGCCCGCCGGGCGTATTCTTCGGCGCCTCGGCCGGCAGATCGGGGTCGACGCGCGAGCCGGCAAACGGCGCCGGGCACTGGTGGCCAACGATGAGCGGACAACGACTGAACTTCTATCGTCACGGCCTCACCGAGTTCATTCCTGACCGCGATGCGAACATTCTCGTCTGCGCGGCCGGCCCGACTGACCGTAACGTGTTCCATGAGCTCGCCTATCGCCGCGTGACGATGGTCAACCTGGATACGCGCCTCGACGCCGCCAAGCTGGCCCCCTACCAGTGGCAGCGCCAGGACATACATGCTCTCGATTTTGCCGACGGCTACTTCGATTACGCCGTAACGCACGCCTCCCTGCACCATTGCCGCTCGCCGCACCGCGCCTTGCTGGAGATGTACCGCGTTGCGCGCGTGGGAGTGCTCGTGTTCGAATCACGCGACAGCCTCACGATGCGCCTGATGCAGCGTTTGGGCATTACCCTCTCGTACGAAGACGCCGCCGTGTTCTACAACGACTGCCGTTACGGTGGCGTCGACAACTCGCCAATCCCCAACTTCGTCTACCGCTGGACCGAGCGTGAAGTCGAAAAGACGATCCGCTCGTTTGACCCCACCGTGCGCCACCGTATCCATTACCGCTATTGGTACCTCTTCCCGCAATTGGCCCGCCTCGAACGCCGCGCCTTGCTGAAACACCTGGCGGTACGGCTGGCCGTCCTCCCGTACCTGGCCTACGTCACGCTCTTCCCGAGCCAGCGCAATCGCTTCTGCTTTTACATCGAAAAACCGAAGCTGCCTGAAGCGCTGCACCCCTGGCTCAAGATGGGCGACGACGGCCAAATCGAGTTCGATCGGGCCTGGGGCGAGAAGCGCTACAAGGCCGCTCTGCCCCCGGAAGACTAAAGCGGCTTCCTACAAATTTCTGCGGGCTGAGCCTTTGGGCTCCAGCCGACCAAGCTTTCAGTGCAGCGGCAGCGTGCCGGTCACCAGGCCCTCGATCAGCTTGAAGCCCCAGCCTCCCAGCAGCAGGATCAGCAGGGCCAGGAAAATCCAGTAGCTGGAAATCGTGGGCACAAAACGCTGCGGCCAGCGGCCCAGGGCCAGCGTGCGCAGGGAGAGCAGCGCGAAGCCGGCCGT
>JAAYXS010000019.1 GCA_012515775.1 Phycisphaerae bacterium | reverse complement strand
CCTCGACGGCAAGCCCGACCTGTGGCCGAACATGATCATGCTCAACGCGCTCCAGTCGTATTACGAGTACAGCGGCGACGAGCGCGTCCTAAAGTTCATGACCAACTACTTCCGCTGGCAACTGGCCGTGCCGGAAGAAGACTTCCTGGTCACCTCATGGCAGCACCAGCGCGCTGCCGACAACCTTGAGAGCGTATATTGGCTCTACAACCGCACCGGGGATGCCTGGTTGCTGGACCTGGCCGAGAAAATTCATCGCCGCACCGCGAATTGGACGGAGGCTGTGGCGAGTTGGCACGGCGTGAACATCGCCCAGGCCTTCCGCGGTCCCGCCGTTTACTTTCAGCAATCCCGCGACTTCCAACACGTCGTGCCCGCTCTCGAACGCTATGGCCAGGTGATGCTGACATACGGCCAGGTTCCCGGCGGCGGCTTTGCGGCCGACGAAAACTGCCGGCCCGGCTTCATCGGCCCGCAGCAGGGGACGGAAACCTGCACCTGGGCCGAACTTATGCGGTCCTTCGAGAGTATGCTGAAAATCACGGCCGATCCGCTCTGGGCCGAGCGTTGTGAGGAGATTGCGTTCAACTCGCTGCCCGCTTCGATGACGGCCGACCTCAAAGGACTGCATTATCTGACGGCGCCCAACCTGGCCGCCTGTGATTCGAAAGACCACGCCCCGGGTTTCCAAAACAGTGGGGACATGTTGTCCTTCGATCCGCACAAGTATCGCTGTTGCCAGCACAACGTCGGCCACGCCTGGCCGTACTTTGCCGAGCATCTTTGGCTGGCGGCGTGCAACAATGGTTTGGCGGCGGTCCTGTACGCGCCGTGCGTGGTCAAAGCCAAGGTGGGCGCGGGCGACGGAGCCGAGGTGACTATCACCGAAGAGACGCGTTATCCGTTTGATGATTCGGTCACCATGGTATTCTCGACCGCGCAGGCTGCCAGGTTCCCGCTGTTCTTGCGAATTCCCAGTTGGTGCGCGGAGGCTGAGATAAACGTCAACGGGGTTCGCGAGTGGCGGGGGGCCATCCGCCGCCCCGGCGCTTACGTCTGCATTGAACGCGTCTGGTCAGATGGCGATCGTGTCGAGATGCGGCTGCCGATGAGGGTCAGAGTCCGCAGATGGCCGGCAAACGGCAATTCCGTCTCCATCGAGCGCGGTCCGTTGACTTACGCACTGAAGATCGGCGCCAAGCAGGTCCGCTCGGGCGGCACGGATGCCTGGCCGGCCTATGAGCTGCTGCCCACCACGCCCTGGAATTACGGGTTGGTTTTTGACAAGGAAAAGCCGTCCGCATCGTTCGAGTTGGTCACCAAAGACTGGGACGGGGTACAGCAGCCGTTTGATGCAGACGCCGCCCCGCTGGAGCTGCGGGCCCGCGCCGCCCGGATACCCCGCTGGCAACTGGATGAGCACGGCCTGGTCGGGAAACTGAGCCCCAGCCCGGTGAAATCGGACCAGCCGGTGGAGACGGTAACTCTGATCCCCATGGGCTGTGCCCGGCTGCGCATTGCGGCGTTCCCGACTATTGGAACGAACCCGGATGCGCGTGAATGGGGCGATGACCCGGCCCCGGCCGCAACTGCGACCGCACCCGCTGCACCTGATGCCGCGCCCGCCGCACCTGATAACGTGCGGTAATGAGAAACTCCCCGGGTGCCACTGCTTGAAGCCGCAGCTTCAAGCAGTGAGGCTTCCTGCAGCGGCACCGGCAAGCGCCGCAAATACCTGTTCCGTGAGCCTCATCGGCAGCTCGTCGCGGTTCGCGGTGGTTACCTGCCACAGCCGGACATCCGGCCGGCGCTTAACCTCAGCTATGAAGCCCGTACCCGAAAGCGCCACGGTGGCCACGAGCGGCGCATTTCCGGTCAACAACCCGCGAACCGCCTGTACGAACCTGGCCGAAAAGCACTCCATCTTGCCGATTTCGTCGATCAGCAGCACTTCCGCCCGGCGCTCCAACTCCGGCAGCACGGTCCGCTCGAACGCTGCGACATCCACCCCATAGCGCCCGACGCGGTGCGGGCTGTGCGTTTTCACGTGAGCGAGTACCGCAACCTGGCCGGAGAACGTGCTGACTTCAAAGCCCTCCCGCCGCCCGGCGATGCGAATTTCACCGGTGTAGAAACCGCCCACGGCCCGGCCCGCCAGAAAGTCGGCCAGGCGCCGTAAAACAGTCGTCTTGCCAATGCCCGGCCGGCCCGTCAGCAGAAGCGCTCTTGGCTCCAATCCCTCACCGCATCTGCATGGCCTGCTGCTGCAGCGCTTCGATGCGCTTTTCGATCGGCGGGTGCGTGCTGAAAAGCGACGAAGCGAGGCTGCCGGCCGACAGCGGCTCCGCGATATACAGTGCGTTGAACGCCGGCGGCGTATCCGTCGGAATGCGCTGATTGGCATTGCCCAGCCGCGCCAAGGCTGACGCCAGCTTGTTCGGGTTGCCGCACAGCTCGCCGCCGGCCGCATCCGCCGCGTATTCGCGCGAGCGGGAGATCGCGAGCTGGATGAGCATGGCCGCCAGCGGAGCCAGGATGATCATCAGCAACGCCCCAATAGCGCCGAAGGGGTTCTCGCGATCGCGGCTGCCGCCGCCAAACATGAAGATGTAACCGACGTAGCTGATAACACCGGCCAGCGTAGCGGCGATGGTGCTGATGAGCACGTCGCGGTGCTTTACGTGCGCCAGCTCGTGCGCCAGCACGCCCTCGATCTCATCACGTGGGAAGTTCCGCAACATCCCCTCGGTTACCGCGACGGCTGCGTGCTGCGGGTTACGCCCCGTGGCGAAAGCGTTCGGCGCCGCTTGCGGCGAAACGTAGATGCGCGGCGTCGGTATGCCGGCCCGAGCTGACAGGTTTTCAACCATCGTGAACAGCCAGGGCACATCGTCGCGGCTGATTTCGCGCGCTCCCATCGCGGCGATCGCGATCTTATCGGAATAGAAATACGCCACTAGGTTTGTAATCCCGCCGAACGCCAGCCCGATGGCGACGCCCTGCGGACCGAGGAAGTAGTAGCCGACTGCCATGAAAAGCCCGATCAGGGCGGCCAGCAGAACACCGGTCTTGAAGTTATTGAGCATCGTCCCTTTCTCTCTCTGAGCCAGCCCCTCCGCTCCTGCCGCTCCAAAACCGAGCAAACAGCCTGGGCCCGGCTTGAACCAGCGGTAACACCAATCGGAATATTCTATTCCAGATACGGCTGTTTCGCAGCTTGCCGTTAAGGCCGGGCTCCGATTCACGTCCCCAGCGGCGACGTCTGCACGCGAATATACCGCGCGCCGGCCGGCGACAGGCGGCTTTCAAACAGCACAATGTCTTTTACCGTCATCTCGACCGTCGGCAGGGCTGCCGTACGTTCCAGCACCTCGCGCATGGCGGCCGCGCCGGCCGGACTCTTGCTGCGGCCGAGCGTGATGTGCGGCGTGAAATCCCGGGTTTCAGCTTCGAAGCCCAGGGCGGTGAACTGCGGCTCAGACAGCGCTACCCAGCGGGCGCAGCTACCCGTGGGGTCTTCAACGCCGCACCACAGCACGCGCGGGCTGCGGCGCGATGGGAATCCGCCCAAGCCGGCCAAGCGAATTTGGAACGGCTCAATCTGGGCCGAGGTTTGTGCGACGATTTCGCACACCTGCTTCAGCCGGCCCTGGTCCACCTCGCCGAGAAACTTCAGCGTGACGTGCAGTTGGTCCTGAGTACACCAGCGCACGTCGCGCACGCGGGGCAGCTCCTGCAACAGCCGCACTAGCGGCCGGCGAAGCTCAGGAGCCAGGTCGACGGCAACGAAGCTGCGCATAGGACCTCGCTTTCGCCCCGGTTACGATTGCTGCTGCGCCTCCCATGGCACGCGGGGCGCATCTCCCCACAAGTTCGACAAATCGTAATAGTCGCGGTGCTCGGCGTCGAACAAGTGCAGCACGACATCGACGTAATCGGTCAAAATCCAGTGCGCCTCGCGCGAATCAGCAACACGAAAAGGCGTGCGACCTATGGCGCGGGCATGCTCTTCCACCAGATCCACCACGGCGTGCATCTGCCGCTCAGAGGTCCCCGTCCCGAGTACGAAATAGTCCGCGAACCCGCTCAGTCCGCGCAGATCGAGGACCTCCACCTCCGTCGCCTTGTTCTCGGCCGCGATGCGCGCCACGGCGATCGCGAACTCGCGCGCCTCGGCGTTCGCCGCACTCTGTGGTTCTTCCTCGAGTTTTTCCGCTTCGCTCATGCAGCTAATTGTACGGTCAAAACCCAATCCAGCAGCCCCGCGCGCTCCTTTCTTGAAACGCGACACTTGAAGCGCGCGTCAGCCAAGGGCCTTCACCACCGCATCTCCAATGGTGGCCGGGCTGTCGCTGACCGTGATACCAGCTTCCCGTAGAGCCGCGATCTTGGATTGCGCCGTGCCCTCACCGCCGGAAATGATGGCGCCGGCGTGCCCCATGCGGCGCCCCGGCGGCGCGGTCTGGCCGGCTATAAATGCCACCGCCGGTTTGCGCACGTGCTGCTTGATGTACTCCGCCGCTTTCTCCTCGTCCGTGCCGCCGATCTCGCCGATCATGACGATCCCGTGCGTGTCCGGGTCGGCGTTGAACATCTCGAGCAGTTCGATGAAGTTCAGGCCTTTGACCGGATCGCCGCCGATGCCGATGCACGTCGTCTGCGCGATGCCGCGTTGCGTGCATTGCCACACCGCCTCGTACGTCAGCGTGCCGCTGCGTGAGATCAGCCCGACGTTCCGCGTACCGCGCTCCACCGGCTTGTGAATGTAGCCCGGCATGATGCCGATCTTGCACTGCCCCGGCGTAATGATGCCCGGACAGTTCGGGCCGATCAGCCGCGTGCCCTTGTCGTCCAAAAACTTACGGGCCTTGACCATGTCGAGCGTCGGCACGCCCTCGGTGATCAGCACCACCAGCCGAATGCCGGCGTCCGCCGCCTCCATGGCCGCCGCAGCCGCGTATGGCGCCGGGACGAAGATCATGGTCGCGTTCGCCCCGGCTTTGGCGACCGCCTCATAGACCGTGTTGAACACGGGCAGACCGTGCTCGGAGGTCGTGCCGCCCTTGCCGGGCGTCACGCCGCCCACCACCTGCGTGCCATACTCCAGGCACTGCCCGGTATGGAAAGCCCCCGCCTTTCCGGTGATCCCCTGACAAATCAGCCGCGTGTTCCGGTCGACCAAAATACTCATGCGCCAGGACCTCGATTCTCGCTTTAGTGTCTTTCCTGCCGGACCGGTTTTCGGCCCGGCCGGTCATGTCTTCTGCCGCCACCTGTGGCGGGCCTTTTTGTCGAACCGGCGATTATGGCAAAGGGCGGCGGTAAGCGAAAGCCGTCGCGGACGATGCGCCCCTACATCTGCCTTCGCCGAGCCACCTCACTCACGATTTCTGCGATCCGCCCGGATCGAGCCCGAACGGGACGCCGCGCTGCAGGCAAGCGCACAAACTCTCGTAAACCGCCGCGATGCGCGCCCGGTCCGGCGCCGGGCCCAGGGCCCGCCCGATGCGCGTGGCCAGCGAGCCGTGCTGCAGTAACGCCGCGAGCATCGCCCCAAATTCAGCGGGCAGCTCGGACGCCTGGGCCTGCTCGTAAAGATGTCGCCATAACCGGCCGGCCGTGCAGCTCTGCTCATCGAGGCCGAAAAGGCGCAGGTAGGCGGAATCCTGAATGACGGCGCGCTCGGCGTCGCGGATCGTGGCCAGCATGATCGCTTCCAGCGGCGGCACGTCCCAGCTCTTCTGCTGTCGCCAGTCGCTCCAGCGCTCACTAACCAAGCCGCGCAGCACCGCGACGATCAGGCCCAGCAGCGCCAGGTCGACGGCCGGGCATTCCTGCATGTCCACTACACGAATCTCGAACGTGTCGCGCACGAAACGGGCGATCGTGCCGCGGGCGTTGAGCCACTCGTCCTGCACCACGCCTTCCGGGTCAAGCGGCGCGATGGCCTGATACATCGGGACCAGAATGCGCTCCCGATATTCCTGCGGCGTAAAGACCGGCTCGGGAATCACAGCGCCGGCCACCAACGGCACGCGCCGCGAGTTGTTCCGGTAGTACTCCATGCGCGTATCCGCCCAGCCCGTGAAGCGCCCCTCAGCGACCGGCGAGCTGGCCGCCAGCGCCGGCAAGATCGGCAGAACCAGGCGTATCGCGGCGTGCAGCCGCCCGAACTCCTCATCGCCGGCAAACGGCAGGTTCAGATGCAGCGCCTGCACGTTGGCCCAGCCATGCCCGCGGCAATTGAAAATGCGGTCGAAGGTCGCGTAGACCGGGTTGTACTCGTGCGGCCAGAGGCGCGTCTCGGTATTCGGGTCCATCAGCGGGTGCATGGAGGTCGGCATGAGCTGCGCACCGTGTGGCGCGAGCATGCCGTTCATGGCCTGTATCTCGGCTTGAAACGCGGGTGCCAGGCCGGCCAGCGACGTGGCCGGTTCGGTCGTCTTCAGCTCGATGACGTGCAGGACGAGTTCATTCGACCAGGTAATCGGGCCGCGCTCCACGTCGGAGGCGTACTCGCCGCATGCAAGGCGAATGAGTTCGTCGGCGACGGGCCGGACGCGCAGGTCATCGCGCGCCACGATCATGTACTCCAGCTCGACGCCGTAGCGCTCGAAGAGGTGATAAGTTGGTTTCATTCGAAGTCCTGAAATTCGCCGAACGGGCGCCAAGGCAGCCCGGCTCGGCAGTGCCTGTAGCCACGTTTCGCAGCCGAGCTGCGCACCCGCCTCCTAGGCCCGGTCGTTCATGTTCTTGCGATGCTGAATGCGGCGCAGGAAGACCTGCATAACGCGGTCGTACAGCTCGTCGCCCATCAGGCGGTCCTCATAGCCCGCGTCGATATTCGGGTTATCGTTGATCTCGATGAGATAAACCTGGTTGCCGATCTGCTTGAGGTCTACGCCGTACAGGCCGTCGCCAATCAGCTTGGTGGCCCGCATGGCGGTGCTGAGCACCTGCGGCGGCACCTGCTCGGGCGGCACCGGCTCGACCTCCCCGGCGTCGTAGTCGCCGTTCTTGCCGGGCTTGATGATTTGCCAGTGATGGGGTGCCATGTGGTATTTGCAGGCGAACAGCAACTGCCGATCGAGGACGGTGATGCGCCAATCAAACGGCGTCGGGATGAACTGCTGCGCGATGATCAAATCTGAGTCGGCCAGCAGCCGGTCAACCGTGTCATTCAGCTCCTCTTCCGTGTCGACCTTCGTGACGCCCATGGAGAAAGAGCTGTCCGGCTGTTTGAGGACGCAGGGCAGACCGATGTAGGGGCGGATGGCCTCCCGGTTGTCCTTGTGAATGATGAGCGTTTTGGGGCGCGGGATGCTGTGCTGGTCCAGCAGCTCGGCCAGGTAAACCTTGTTCGTGCATTTGGTGATCGAATCGGGGTCGTCGATGACCACCAGTCCTTCGGCCACCGCGCGGCGCGCAAAACGATAGGTGAAGTGATTCACCGCGGTCGTCTCACGGATGAACAGCGCGTCGAATTCACCGATGCGCCCGAAATCGTCGTTATCGATCAGCTCGACACTGAAGTGGGCGCGCTTGGCCGCGTCGACCAGCCGCTTCAGCGCCCGGCGGTTCGAAGGCGGCTTGGGATTGTCGGGGTTGACCAGAATGGCCAGGTCGAACAGCACGTCGCTCTTGCGTTGCGCCGGATAGCGTTTTTGGGCAAAGAACTGGCGTGCCGCCTCGATGGCGAATTCCTTGTGCGCTTCGGGAATTTCGTTGGCCGCCAGCGGGCTGATGTTCCGCAAGCGCCAGCCGTCTTCCTCGTCGTGCACGAACTCGGCCTGCAGAAAAGGGGCCTGGAACAGGCGAAACAGGTGCGCGCTGAGCGCATCATAGCGTTTGGCCAGGTTGCGCCCGAAGTAGATGCTAAGGGTAAAGGCGTGCGAGTGAATCGGCTTGAGGCTGGCTTGCAGCACGTCCTCCAGGTCATCCGAGGCCAGGCGGATGATGGTGCCCGACTTCATGTCCTGGATGGTCGTGATGTTCGGCAGCGGCTTGTGCCCACGCGCCATCGCCAGCAGCGAAACGTAGTAGCCGGTGCTTTGATAACGGTACGAGCGGCAGAGGTTGAACACGCGCGCGTTGCGCAGTTCCGAGTAGACCGGGTCCGTCAAATACGCCCGGGCCGCGATGACTGATGCGCCCGGAATGTGCAGGGGCCAGGTCTTCGGATTGTCAACCACGATCAGTGGGAACACGGGTTTGCCCTTTATGAACGGGCGGTGGCTCGATGATAAGCAAGTTTGCGTCATACGTCAGTACACCCAGAAATACCGCGCCGAGCACGCGCTCGATGGACACGGCGTAATTTTGGCCCGGCCCAAGCGGATTCGGGTGCATCGGGTCAGCCACCAGAACCGTTCGCTTCCTTCTGTCATATCCATGGAAGACGACAAAATGCCCGGCTGGATAACCACGGACGTCGTCTTCCTCGTCACGTGGTCCATATTCGCGCGGGCTGCGGTGCAGGTAGGTCGTGCTCAGCCCCGTAATGACTGGAACGCCCCGCACCAGATAGCGCCGAATCAAGCGCGTCGTCAGGTCCTCAAACCGCACCGCACCGCCGAGGTCGAGGAATTCGAGGTACTTCTCCGTAGCCAACCGTAGCTTCTCAATCGCTTTCGCCTGGGCCTGCGCGATGAGCTTCTCACGCAGGTCCGTCGAGTTCGACCCGAACCAGGTCGGATCGAACATTTGCAGATTATACGTGTAAATCGTCGCGCGGTAGCCGCGCCGCAACGCATGACAGCCCAACATTACCGCCAGCGTGCCCCCGTCCGGCAGGTGGTCCACCTCCGCAATCACCGTCTCCAGCGGCAAAACGTCATCGTAATAGCGATAGACGGCGTGCAGGCACGTCGGACCGCAGGTGCGATCGTCCGGCTGTGGCAACATTAATAGGTCAAGTTGGCGATGCATTCAGCTTCGGCTGTCTAACTTCTGACAGCGGCCCCCAAAAGGGGATGTATTATCCGGCCTTCAGCCCGTCCAGTCCAGACCGTGCCGCTGCCAGAAATAATATCGAGCCGAGCTGGGGCGTGCCGCCGCTGTCCGGCGCCTTGCCGTCCTTTCAATCCCCCAGCGCCCGCCGGCGCCGGAAAAACTCACGCAGCAACTCCGCGCATGGTTCGGCCAAAATCCCGCCCACCGTCTCGACCCGGTGATTCAGCCGCGGATCCTCCGTAATAGTAAACAGCGAACCGCACGCGCCGCCCTTTGGATCGGCGGCGCCGTAGACCAGGCGCGGAAGCCGGGCCAGCACCAGCGCCCCGGCGCACATCGGGCAGGGCTCTAACGTGACATACATCGTACAGTCTTCGAGCCGCCAATGACCTACGTGTGCGGCCGCGGCCGTCAGGGCGATCATCTCCGCATGGGCGGTCGGGTCCTGCAGCTTTTCGCGCTGGTTGTAACCGCGCCCGATGATGCGCCCGCCGTGCGTGACCAGCGCGCCGACCGGGACGTCGTCGCAGTCCAGGCAGCGGCGTGCTAGTTCCACCGCCTCCCGCATGAACCGGCGGTCAACTTCGTCCTGGTGCAAACCGGGCATGGCTACCCCTGAAACTAGTAGTTTTTAGATCTCGGCGGTCAATCGTCAGCCCAGCGGCTCGCTGGCGCCCCCGGCGCGGTTGGCGCGGTCCCAATCTGCCTAAGGCCAAACCGCCTTAATATCCTGACTACGGTTATACGAGGCGATCACGCCTGCCCCGTCCTCGCCCATACCGGCGCCCAGGACCTTGCGACCGCGGCCATCGAATATGGCCAGCAGGCCAGTGCCATCCTTTACGCCGCCGAAGGAAACCGTTTCGTTGCCTTCCTTGTTGTAGGTCGAAAAGAGGCCGTGTCCATCGTCTGTCGCTGACATGTCGAACAAGCGGTGGCCCTGGTTATCGCGCGTCTCGATCCAACCGCCATGCTCCCACGCCATGAGCGTCACGACCGGCTTGCCGGCGTCATTGATGACCTCAAAGCGCTTGGCCCGAACCCGTTCCGGCAACAGCAACGGCCCGGTGGGCGCGCTGCTCGGCGCGACCTGTCCCAGTACGAGAACACCAACCACGGCCGCGGCCAACAGACCAAAGGCGGCCTTCAGCCGGCGGTTCTGTCGCTCCAGGCCGCCGATTCGCTCTTCCAAAGTCATATTCACAGTACGCTCCTGCCTGACGGCCTGTGCCAGCCCGCTCCTAATTGGAATCCCGTGCCACAGAAAGGTCCAGCGGCCAAGTCGGGCGCGGCGACACGGCGACACTGGCAGCCGGCGTCTGAGCCTCCGCCGGGATCAGATGCGCTTGGGTGCGGCCGCATCAGAGATTAAGATGGCACAAAGCGCACTCAGCTAAGTCGCTGTGGGAGCGGTTCTTACGGCGGCGCGCCTGGATCGGCCGATTCCGACCCGTCCGGTCGGTATAGCGGCTAACTCGAATAGGGAGAACTGCCCTGAACCCCCGCAAAAAACATAAGACCGGCCCAGGCAAGAAAGCTTCCATCGCTGTCCGGGCCAAGCCCAATAAGTCCGCAAAGAAGCGGCGTTGGCCGACTTGGGCCGTGGCTGGGATAGTCGTCGTGGCAGGCGGACTGGCCGCTCTTAAGTTCCTGGGTGGGGGCGGCGGACCGGCCGCGGAGCGGTTCCCGGGCGTCGCAGCGACGAAAATGGCGCCAGACGCCGCGGTTACGCTCGCGCCGGCTCTCGACGTACCCAGCGGCGCCGCGGCCGGCTACAACGTTCTGCTGATCACTCTCGATACCACGCGCGCCGACCACGTTGGCTGCTACGGGGCCACCGGCGGGCAAACGCCATTTATTGACAGCCTGGCGGCGGGCGGAACGCGCTTCGCCGACGCCGTCACCGTCGTTCCGATGACCTTGCCGGCCCATGCCTCCATCTTCACGGGCAACTACCCGCCGACGCATGGCGTGCGCGATAACGGAACCTATCGCCTGCCGCCGGAAACCAAGACGCTGGCCACTGAGCTGAAATCGGCCGGCTATAGCACTGCCGCGTTCATCGGGGCGTTTGTGCTCGATCGGCGCTACGGGCTGAGCCGCGGATTCGATGTTTACGACGACCATATCCTCGCTGGACCAAAAGCCGGTCCTGACCGACTTAATCCCCAACGTCGGGGCGATCTGGTCGCCGATTCGGCCCTGCGCTGGCTCGACGAACAACGACCGGCCGGGCAGCCTTTCCTGGCGTGGGTGCATTTCTTCGATCCGCATCTGTCATACGATCCGCCGGAGCCGTTCAAGTCACGTTTTGCCGGCCAGCCCTACGACGGCGAGATTGCATTCATGGACCAGCAGGTCGGGCGTGTGATCGACAAAGTTCGCGCCCTGGGCCTGCTGGAGAAAACGCTCGTGGTAATCGTCGGCGACCATGGAGAGGGCCTGGGCGACCACGGGGAGGGCAGTCACAGCCTGCTGATTTATGCGGAATCGATGAATGTGCCGCTGCTCTTCTACGCCCCAGGATTGGTCCCCGCCGGCAACGTGGTGGCGGATCGCGTGGTCGCAGTTGTAGACCTCATGCCGACCATGCTGGACCTCCTGGGCCTGCCAAAAACCGAGTGTGACGGTGTGAGCCTGCTGCAAGCGAGCAACTCCGACCGGGCCGTTTACATGGAGACGCTGGCCCCGCAATTGAACCACGGCTGGAGCCCGTTGTTCGGCCTGCGGCGATATTGGGACAAGTACATCGAGGCCCCGCAGCCGGAGTACTACGATCTTCAAACCGATTGGCGCGAAATGAACAACCGCTGGGGCGAAGACTCGCGCGGCACAATGCTGGCGGAGCGGCTGGCGGCACTCAAGAGCACGCTGGATTCCGGCCCAGGCGGGGCAGCGACCCTGGAACTGGACTCCGCGGCGCGTCGGAAGCTCGAATCGCTGGGCTACATCGGGAGTTCACCCGGTACGACCGCTGAGGGCCCCTTGCCGGATCCGAAGCATATGATCGCGCAATCGGACCAACAGATGCAGCGGGTGAGTGCCCTACTGGCGAGCGGGCGGGCGACCGAAGCCATTCCCCAAATTCGGCAACTCCTGTCAATAATGCCGGGCGACGCCAGTGTTTGGTCGTTGCTGGCCGTCGCGCACGCCCAGGCCGGACAATTGGACGAGGCGATCGAAAGTCGCCTGCGCCTGCTGGACCTGCAGCCGGGCGATGCCCAGAACTGGGTGGCCCTGGCGACCCTGCAGTACGCCAAGGGCGACGTCGCGGGCTTCGAAGTCAGCCTGGCCGAAGCCGAACGGCTCGAGCCGGAGTTGGGTTCGATCTACATGGTGCGCGCCAGGCGGGCCAAGCAAGAGGGCCGGCTGGAGGAGGCGCTGGCGCTGTGCCAAGAGGCGCTGCGCCGCGATCCGACGCGCTACGCACTCGATTCTTTGTCGGTGCAGGCCGAACTTTACCACTTGCTGGGGAGGCCGGCTGAGGCCGAGGCCGCCCAGCAGCGCGCTCGGCAACTCGGCGCTCCATAGCAGGCGCAGGCGTGGCACGGAAAGAAGCGCTTCGGCCCTTACGGCTCTGAAGCGGGTATCTTGTAGCTGTAGGCTACTTCGCCGCTAGGTCCCTCGCCGGGCAAGTACGACCGAATATAGTCGACGCGGACGCGGCTCGGCCCGACAGTGACCCGCAGATGGCCGGCGTTGTTTACCCGGTCGCCATATATGTAAGGAAACAGGCCGCTGGAATATAAGCCGTCCGAAGCCGAGGGCGTTTCCTGGTAGACAATGCCGTCGAGTTGCTGCTTCACGAAGACGTGATCGTGGCCGTGGAATACTATGGTCACGTTGTTGTCGACCAGCAACCGGTGGATTGGGTCACCCCACCCAAGGCGCCGGCGGTTGAAAGCGTAAACGCCACTCGGGTCCTCGCCACCCCATTCAAACGAGCCGAAACCGCCCAGGACGTGTCTGATGGCCTCGATTCCGCCGCGGCCGTAAATGCTAGCCCCACCGACCAACTGGTGAATAAAGATGAATTTAAAGCGCGCCTCGCTCGCCGCCAACACGTTTCGGAGCCAATCATACTGAGTGTAGCCAAGCGTCCAGTCCCAGTTGTTGCCACTGCCGGGGAACCCGCCCCCGCCGTGCGGACTGCGGTTGGTGTACCAGTACGGGTCGAGGGCGACGAAGAGCGCATCGCCCCATTCGAATGCGTAGTAATTTTCGCGCAGGCCTACCCACGGCAGATCGTCCTCGTTGCCGGTATAGAAGTCATCCGGCGCGGGGTTGGGATAAAGAAGCTTGCGAGCGTTAGAGGCCCAGACCGCCACGTTGTCGTCCTGTCCGGTCAGACGCCATCCCTGCTCGCCTTCGTGGTTGCCCAGCACCAGAAACAGCGGCGCCGAGAGGCACACCTGGTGCAGAAACGGGCGCTGCGCCAACAGGCGCGTCACGGCGTCCTGGAAATCCACGACGTCGCCTCCGGTGTAGTCTTCCGCGAACAGATTGTCTCCCAAGTCGATGTGAAAATCAGGGTCGTCCAGCGACACGTTTCTAAGCGTCTCGGCATACAGCGCCACGTTCGTACCCTGGCGGACGCCTTCCCAGAGGTGGGAATCACTGGTCACCGTAAACCGGAACGAGCTGCCCGGCGGACGCTGCGTGTGGAAGTGGCCCAAGGGACCGGCTTCGAATTCCGAGGCATCCAGCGTTCGAAACCTGAGGCGGTAATAGTAAGTAGTGTTGGGCGTAAGCCCGTCCAGAACAATCTCGATCGGAGTGTCCCCAGGATATAGGGCGGCCGGCGTGCGCCATGTCAATCGGTCGGGCCGCAATCCGTATTCGACGAAGGCTTCGAGCGTCAAAAGCGACATCGCGTTGATAGTGATGGAGTGATCGGTGGGCCGGCCGAGCAGCTCCGGGGCCACGAAGGTTGCGCGGACTGTCCGATACAACTCCAGAACCGGGGCGACAACACCGGCAAGGGTTTTGTTGTAGTCCTTAATTGCCAGAAAATTAGCCCCGCTGGCAGTAGTGTTCTCGATTACGAGCCCCAGCGTTCTTCCATAGTTCTTGCCCCAGTCAGGACGCGTTACGATGGCATTGATGATGGGGGCCAGGTCGGGCGTGTAGCGCCAACAAGGTGTCCGGCGGCTGCCCGACTCCAGCGGCCAGTTCTCCTCCTGCTGCCATGCCACCTCAGCCGCGGTTTTGTGCCAGCGCGAGGGCCGCTGGTACGTGAATCCGGAAATGCCGTCGGCGTCGATGCCCACGATGCGCACCTCAGCCTGAGATTCGACATAGCCGTACTCGGTGGCCGGAAGGGCGAGGCGTGCGTAGACGAAGGTTTCGCCTGGGTTGACGTCGGGCACCACGAAGCGCAAGCCGATATCGTAGGTTTGCAGGCCGTTGCAACCCATGTAGTTGAGGTTCGTCCCGGGAAAGCCTCCGGCATGCCAGCTTGCGCGATTAATCTCCGTCCCGTCGTCAGAATCGGAGATGATGCGGTAACTGAGGAATTCGGGCGCGGGCGTGTCGGTCGGAGCCGCGGATGCGTGCAGCGCTATGGGGCCCATTAGGACGAAGCAAATCCAACAAGTCCAAAAGCGACGGACCATGATCTGCCCTCCAGCAACGTCCCGAGGCGAAGCGCCCTCTCGCCCCGCCGAATGGAAACTTGAAAACGCGACGTTCTGTGTAAGGAAATATACACGCAAAAAGTCCGCAAAGCAAAGGCCGGCTACAATTATTGGCCCGGGGGGTCGCGGAGATTCTAAATGCACACGTACTGCGACGATCGTGGCCGGTCACTCATGGGGATTCTCAACCACCTGTCCGACTTTCCAGGGCAGATCAACGTCTCCCTGATGTACGCCGGTGCGGTTAAGGCTTGGCACCGGCATCGGTTACAGGACGATCACTGGGTCGTGATGTGTGGGTGCTTGAAAATCGGATTGTTTAATACCGAGGCCGGCGTTTTAACAGCCGAGCTCCGCCTGGCTGGCCCGGGTCCGAACCTCGATCAAGAAGTGCGGCTGGAGATTCCTCCGAATGCGGGGCGTGCGGTTTACGTGGGCGAGCATCGGCCCGGAGTAGTACGGATTCCCGCGGGGCTTTGGCATGGGGGAGTGGCGGTGGGAGGGCGCGACGCCCTGCTCATGTACTACATGACGCGCAAATACGATCCGAGCAACCCGGATGAAGAACGCGCGGCTTGGGATGCATTCGAATTCAACTGGAATGTCGAGTACAAATAGGGTCCGGTAGCCTCACTAACGCCCAGGCGAGCCGGGCACAGCAGGTACGCTTTGTTCAGGGGGCAAGCCCTTTCCGCTGGCGCAAATGCGCTGAGTGCCCGAGATAACATGGAATTTGGCCGGTCCCCAGGCGGGCGGCCACCTCGCTTAAGTTCTGATGTCGCAAGACGTTAGCGCGTGCCGAGTGGCCGGCAAGTTGCAAAAGCCGGACGTGGCGGAATACTCCCAATGGTTCGAGCCGAAGCTGTTCGTTGAGTCCACAAACATTCGGGCCGCATGGCATGCGAGTAGGCACTGTTCGCCGTTGGCCTGGTCAAAGCGGCCAGTTGGCAGCGGCGGCGCACGCCGCGGGCGGAAGTTGCCGTTCCGCTTTGAATGTGTTCCTCGGTTCAAGTGCGCTTCAGTCTTGTTGTTCGAAGCCGCTGAGGCGGAGCTTCGTTACAAGTGTGGAATCGAAAATCTGTAGGCGCAAACAATGCAACAGGAGCGCGAATCGAGGTTTTCAGTCGGCCAGGGTGTTGGGGGCAGAGCTGAGCGCGCCTGCAGGCGCAGCTCGCGGTGCGCCCGATGCAGGTTCGAACGGTTCCCCGCGCCGGGAGGGATGGAGCCCGATGTACAGGCCGCGTGGTGCGCGGTGCCAAGACTGGCTAAGCCTTGGACTATCGGGCCGTCGACGTCCGGTGGTCCATTATTTCGGGTGGTGCAAATATGAGAGTATCCGAAGTGCCGAACGTCGCGCGGCGACCCTCTCGGCAATTAACCTCAATTAATACAGAGGTGCCGCAACGAGCATCACGTGCGGATGCCACGGTGGCGCTGCCGGCTGAGATCCCAAGTTGTCAAAATTGCGGCGCTCCCGCCAGTGTTCACGTGCTGAGTCGCTACGAGCGGGGAACTCCGGTAATACGGCGCCTGTGCCTGGTATGCAGTGAGCAAGAGTGCGAGCGCACCCTGGCCCGAGCGTTGGCATCGGCGCGTTTCAGGCCCTCCGTGGTGGTCGCGACGGTTGGAGTGGCGCTCGGTCTGATTGCTGTTCTGGCGGATGATTTCACCTGGAGTGTACATGCCGGCTTTGGCTGGCGGCAGTGGGGCGGGGCGGCGTTGGCCAGCGTATTTGTTTTCCTGGGCGCGCTGGTCGGCGTGGATTTTTTACTTTTGGCCGGCGTATTCTTGTTCGCCGGTTGTGTTAGCGCGGACTGGCTCGGTCTGTCACGCGTCCCAGGCTTCGGTTGGAAGCAGCAGCTTTTGTTGATGGCCGGCGCTGCCGTTGTGGGCGCCGCTCTGTGTGGGCGGCTGACAGGCCTGTTGCGCTGGCTGCGAAATTCTGGGCCCGGGTCGAGCAAGTGATACGCCAACTCCAGTTGAGCGCTCCCGCGCACCCGACAACCGCTAAGGAAACGCCCGTGTTGGCGGCGATCATCTTGGCTGGCGCGCACGTTTGGGATGCGGACTCGCTGGATGCGCTATGCCCGCGGCTATTATGGCCGATCGGCAACACCCCTCTGGCGACCCACCAATTCCGCTGGTTGGCGGAGGTCGGAATTCACAATGTCGTAGTCTGCGCCAATTCAGACACATACCTCTACCAACGTTGTTTTGGAGATGGGCAAAGCAATGGTCTGCAATTGGCTTACTATGTGGACCGCTCGCCACGCGGCCCCGCCGGCTGTTGCCATGACGCCGCCGAGATTGTCTCCGCCGAGCAATACGTCGTCCTCGAAGGCACCGTGCTTCCAGGAGTCGATTTGCTGAGTCTCTTGGCGGCCCAGGTGAAATCGAAGGCGGCCGCCACGGTGCTCGTGAACCGCACCCGGGGCGCCTTTTCCGCCAACGGACTGCAAGATGGAACTCCCGCCGGGGTCTACGTGTTCTCCCGCCGGGCATTCGAATTTGTGCGGCGGGCGGGCTTCCAGGATATCAAGGAAATGCTGATTCCACGGCTGCGGGAGGCCGGGGAAGCGGTCAACGCCTACCCCGTAGACAGCGCGGCGCGCGTCAGCGATCTCGAATCCTATTTGGCGGTGCAGGGCTGGGCGCTGCAGAAGTACAGCCATAGCGACTGGTTGCCGCAGGAGTATGCCTGGCGCGACGGCTTGCTGGTGCATCGCACGGCGCGTGTGGACGAGCGTGTGCGGGTGGTCGGTCCGGTCATGGTCGGGCCGCATAGTCGGATTGAGGAGAGCGCGATTGTAGTGGGGCCGACCGTTATTGGCCGGGGCTGCACCGTACGGGCGGGCGGCGTGGTGGGCCGCTCGGTTTTTTGGGCGCGCTGCCGGGTTGGCCCTCAGGCCAACCTGGACCGCTGCCTGCTGACAACCGGGGCGTCGGTCGCAGCGAACGGCTGCCTGTACGGCGCTGTATGCCGCGCACACGGCACCGGTTGAACTTGCTGCCGGAAAGAGAGCATTGGAGACGCGGTAATGAGTGAGACGAATGGAAAATCGCGAGCCTTGGCCCGATCGGATCCGGTAATGGCGCCCCAGGTGGGGCCGGAGACGGACTTGTTTGAACTCGATCGCCTCGGACCGCCGGTGCGCATTGAGTCAGCCGCGGCCAAAACATTTTCACCCTGGCTGCTGCTGCGCTACAAGGGCAGCATTCTGGGCGTCTTCCTGGTGCTCGGCGGATTGGCAGTGGCCGGGATCTGGAGCATGTCCCCGCCGCGCCAGCACAAGGCTACAGCCATAGTCGAAGTATCGCCGGTGATTCGCCAGCTCGTCAAAGGCGGCAGCGACATGGTGCCGCTGTATGAGAGCTTCCGCGCCAGCCAGGTGGATTACCTGACCAGTCCGGCCGTTTTGGACAGGGCTCTGCAGCGCATGAGCCAAGACGAACGCATTCGGGCCACCGACTGGTACCGGGACGTGCCCGCGTCGCCCTTTGAGCGTTTGTTGGAGCGCGCCGGACTGCGGCGGCCGGTCCCAGCCGAGCAGCGCCTGGCGAGTGCGCTTACCGCGGAAGCGCCGGACCACAAGCAGCTCGTCTACGTTTCAATGAGCACCAGCACGCCCGGCGAGGCGAAGTTGATCCTGGACGTTGTTCTGGAGGAGTACGTCAAGTTCGCGCTCCAAAGGGCATCCGACAGCGACCTGGAAATCATGGAGCAGCTCCGCCGGCAGATTGCCGAGCGCGCCACCGAACTGAACGAGCTGGAGAAACAAGCCGCCAATGCGCGCCAGTTGCTCGGCACCGGCACGCCGGAAGGGCTGGTTACGCAAGGCGTACTGCGGCTGGACGAACTCGAGTCGCGGATGCGCTACCTTGAAACAGATATTGCCTGGACCGAGCGCATGCTGCAGTTCGCCGAGAGTTCAGAAGCGAACGAGGCCGAAGCCGGGGGAGGGACGCCCAGCGCGGTCAATTACGAAGAGGACGCCACCTGGAGGACTCTGCGGGCCGAGCTGCAGCGTTTGCGAAGCGAACAGCAGGTAGCCGCGACTCAGTTCGGAAAATCGCACTGGCGGATGGTCTCGTTGGAGCAGGCCATCGCGGCGGCCGAGCAGGCCCTGCGCGAGCGCGAGCAGGAGCTGAACACGACCGCCGTGGTCAACACGACCAACAGCCCGGCGCAGCTCCGTCAGAGCCTACGCGAAATGCGCATCCGGATGGACGTGCTGAGCGAGCTTTTGCAGAAGGAGCGCCAGCAGTCCGACCAGGTTTCGCGAAGCGCTCTGGAACTGACGGAGTTGGACGCGCGCCGCCAAAAAACCCGCGAAATGCAGCAGCAACTCGCGCAGCATCTGGAGGTGATGGAGATGAATCGCGAGGTGGCCGGCTTTATCCGTACCCTGCCGGCCACGGAGGTGGGCGCGCCGAACGATAAACGGCTGCGGTTCATGGCGGCCGGGCTGGTTGGTGCACTGGCAGTAAGCGTCGGCCTGGCTTTCGTGCGTATCCGGTTCAGTCCGACGGTGAATGAACTCGGCGACGTCGGTCCGGCCAACGGCGTGTTCTTGGGGCGTCTGCCGTTGCGGCGCGGGCGCAGCGTGATGACTTCGCTGGAGCAGTGTCCCATTCAGGCCGAGGCGGTCCGCGTGGTAAGAACTGCGCTGCTGAACCGGCTCAACGGCGACGGCGGCAAGGCGGTCCAGATTACCAGTGCCAACGTCGGCTCCGGCAAAAGCACGCTGGCTTGCCTGCTGGCGCGGAGCCTGGCCCAGTGCGGAAACCGCGTCTTGCTGGTGGACGCCGACTTGCGCCGCCCGGCTTTGGACCAGCGCTTCGGCACCGACCTCTCGCCGGGCCTGGTGGACGTCATGGCCGAGCGCACGCCTGAGTCCAGCGCGGTGCACCGCACCTCCATACTCGGCTTGTCGCTCTTGACGGCCGGACGCCCGCAGCATCACCAGGAATTCGAAATGCTGGCCAACGGTACCTTGGCGCGGCT
>JAAYXS010000018.1 GCA_012515775.1 Phycisphaerae bacterium | reverse complement strand
GCTTGCCGATGTCGTGCAACATGCCGCCTTGCACCATGAGGGCCTGCATTGCTGAATCGCCGGGACTGAGTTCCTTTGCCAGTAGTCCGCAGCCGACCCCGACATTGACCATATGTGTCACGGTGTAATAGTCGTGGGCCGACATGTCCAACAGGTACGAGAACTCGCGGTAGTTCCTCGAGGCCCAGACGGCGAAGCGCCGGCTGATATCGGCGACCGCATCGATTGTCTCGGGTTGTGATGGGAAGAGCAGCACGTCCTCGATCATCTTCACACAGGCGCTGCGAATGGCGTGGACTCGCGCGGCGCGGCTCTGTGCGGGGTCCTCGAATTTCTGCTCGAGCCGGTCCAGCAAGGCGGCCCGGTAAGCGGCATGCTGCGAGAATGGCACGTACAGAAAGTCGAGACCCTGATTCAGCAGGCGGCGCTGATCATCGGCAGTGAAGGGCACGCCCACTGAGCGGTACAGCACGTAACTGTTCGGCCCACCGGTCTTGAGATAGAGGTCCATCTTGAGAATGGCCGGGTCGAGTGAGTCGATACTCACTGGGAAGGCCCGAATATCCTGCTTCTGCGGAACCGGTGCTATGGCCGGAGTTGACATTTGTTTTTCCTGCAGATGCGAGACGTTGTTGCGGGTCTAATCGGTGCGGATGATCTTCGTCTTGAACTCGGCGAGCTGGAGGAGATGTGAAAGGAACAGGGTGAAAAAGCGTTATAAGTCCCATAGATGCTGCAGTTTGGGCCCGCCAGTGCGGCCGGAATAGTCCACTCGGGTAGGTCTGGACGGCCGCCGAAAGTCGCGCGGCTTACTGCACAATGCCCTTCGTCAGACGCATGAAAGCAGTCTCGAGATTCACTTCTTCCTGCTTGATTTCGCGAATGCGCAAATCGTTCTTCAGCATGGCCCGGGCGATGAAGCTGAAATCGGACCCGTCCGCCGCCAGGCTGACGACCACCTGCCCGTCGCGCAGCTCGGCTTTTTCAACGCCCGGCAGTTTGCAGAGGATTTGGCGCGCCCGCTCCTGATCGTCGGGGGTGGCGATGTGTACCACAGTTCCGACGCGCGCCCGCCGCAGTGCCTCGGTCACTGAGCCCTGATAAATCAACTCGCCCTGTTCGATAATGCCGATGCTGGTACACAAGTCGGCCAGTTCAGGGAGGATGTGCGAGCTGATCAGGATGGTCTTGCCCATGCGGTGCAGTTCTTTGAGCAGTTCGCGAATTTCAATGCGCGCCCGCGGATCCAGTCCGCTGGCGGGTTCGTCCAGCAGCAGCACCTTCGGATCGTGCAGCAACACGCGCGCGATGCTCAGACGCTGCTTCATGCCGCGCGACAGTGAATCGACCAGCGCATCCTCCTTGTAGCGCAGGTCCGTCAGTTCCAGAACGTCCCCCACGATCTGGTCGCGCTTCTTGCCGACTATGTTGTACGCGCTCGCAAAAAATTCGAGGTACTCGCGGACCACCATGTCCTCGTATGCCCCGAAGAAATCCGGAACGTAGCCGATCAGCGGCCGGATCTTCCGCGATTCATAGCCCACTACGTGCCCGCAGACGCGCGCTTCGCCCCAGGTCGGCTGCAACAGAGTGGCCAAAATGCGAATGGTGGTAGTTTTGCCTGCCCCATTGGGGCCGATGTAGCCGAAGCACTCGCCCTCCTCAATATTGAGATGCAGGTTGTTGAGGGCCACCAGTTTGCCGTAACGCTTGGTCAGGTTGATGGTTTGAATGATCACAGTTCTTTCCCCGTTTCTGGCGGTCCGGCCGGCGGGGAGCCCACAAGCTGCAGCGGCATACGTACGCGGTACAGGCACGCGCCGCGGTTGGGCTTGACCGGCTTGCCCTCACGCTGCAACTGCGCCGGGCCGGGGACGTCTGAGTACAGCAGCAACAACCCTTGGCCGGCTACTACGTCCGGGCGGCCGCCCGCGCCCTTTACCGGCCCTTGCATCAGCCAGTGACATACGTCGACATCCATCAGGCCGTCGGTCGTGATTGACCTGCCACTGGATTGCTCGAACTTGTCATTGTTTTCCTGAACGTGCAGGTAGAAGTTTCGCGTGGAGGCCAACAGCGCTTCACGCACCGTCTGATCCCAGTTGGCCACCGGGGCGCGGCTCCGCCCCCCGACCCAATCCTGTTGCAGGTCGTAGAGCGTCAGCAGGTCGGGCCATTTGTTGAACTTCGGCTCACGCAAGGTTTGCCAGCGCTGCCGCGCGGCCGGCAAGCGTGCATACTCCTCCTGGCCCAGCCCGCTCACCTTTTCTCCGGGTTTCAAAGCCGGAATCGGCAGCGCAATGACGTTCAGCGCCGGCGGCACTTCTTTCCAGCCGTTCCAGGTGACCGTCTGCCCGGCGGCGCGCAGCGGCGTGCCCGCCAGCCGCGGGTCGACATATAGCAGGTATCCGCCCGCGAGCGGCACGTCCAGATCGTTTTGCAGCCAACTGCCGGCAGTCAGCTCGCCGCTGCGACGATCGATGGTCAACTCGCCGCGAACGGCCCCGTTCAGCTCGCCTTGCCAGAAGCCTTCAAACTGCTTGAGCGTGGCCCGCAGCGGCGTACTCTCCAGCAGCGCGTTGGCGGGCGTGGCCGCGTAGCGCTGCGGCGTGGCATACCAGCTTGTCGGCGTCGGCCCGGGTGACAAGGGCCGCAGGAAACTGCCCGCGCCGGCCAACGACAAATCCATCCTGGTTCGCAGCGGACTGGAGTAGCCAAAGTAGCAAGTGGCCCGCGCGGCACGCGAGCCGGCCTCCAGATCGACGAACGAGAACGTGGCCAAACCCCGTGACAAGCCGCGCGTTACGCTCACCGTCAGCAGACTCACCGCGCTGGCCACGACCGCGATTGCCGCAAACGTCGTCCAGCCCAGCGTGGCCAGCCGGTGCCGATTCAACCACCACCAACTCGCCACGGTGGCCAGCGCAATGTAAGCCACCACAAACGCCACGGCCGCGAACACCAGCAGCGTGCCGGCGCCGCTCAGCGCGATCGGCCTGGTGATGC
>JAAYXS010000181.1 GCA_012515775.1 Phycisphaerae bacterium | reverse complement strand
CGACGGGCTGCTTGCCCTTCGTGGCGGTGCGATAGCAGGCCGCCTCCAACTTCAGTTCCCGGCGATATTCGCCGGCGCGTTGCTTCTTCAGCCGCGCCAACTCGCGGTCCTGCCCCCGGTGCGCCAGGACACAACCGGCCTTCTCGAACGCTACCCGCGCGTTGTCAAGCTGGCCCAGATGTTGGTAGGTCCGCCCCAGCCAGTAGTGTCCGAGCTGAAAGTCGTCGCGGAACTGGGCGCAGTCCTCGTCGCGCGTCGCTGCTGCCAGGAGCGACTGTGTAAAGAAGATGCGTGCGTCGTTGTACTCGCCGCGCAGGTAGGCCGCCAGTCCCAGGTACCAGGCCAGCATGCTGCGCTCGTGCGGCTCGCCCTTAAAAAACTTAATCGACTCGCGGCCCCACGCGGCTCGTGTTTCCGCGGACGCATCCTGGTACTTCTTCACCGCTATATACGTGTCCTTGCCGACTCGTTCGGCATCGCGGTAGTCGCCGCCACAAACGTTCACCACCGTCCCGCACATGCCGTACAAGACGTATTCATCTTTGCAGCGCGGATCATTTTGCAGGCTCTCCAGGACAGTTGCGGCCGAGCGGTAGTCGGGGTCAACCGAGTGGCGCATGGCCAGAGCGCGCGCCAATCTGTCATCTGGCGATGCGCAGCCCACGAAGGCTATCGGCAATGCACTCAACAGTCCTAGCGCGAAGCAGTTGCAGACGCGCCGGCGGCGTGCCCTCGTCGAACTCATGCGGCTCTCCTTAGCGGTATACGCTCGCGGCAGTCGACTGCTTCTTGATCTCGTAATCGTCTTCCCAGACGATTAGCGAGTTGCCCGCATCCGTCAGGCGGAAGCTGAGGCGATAATAAGTAGTGGCCCCCCCACCGACGACGCGATCGATGGCCGCAATCCGCCCCGTCAGGAAGAAATCCGCGCCATGACGCGTCGCTTCCTCCCCGGTGATCTTGCCACGGCGTTTATCCCGGTTCTCCGCCTCAATCGGCCGGGTCAGCTCGCGATCCAGGAAGCGCACGCGGCCTTCGGCGAACTTGATCAGCTCCGTGCGGATTTTGCGGGCGAACTCTGTGCCATCGATGTAGTCGTTGCTGTCGTTGACCACGGGCGCGATTGCAACCATCGGCGGCTCGCAGGCGTTCTGGATTTCCGGCACATTCAGAAGTGAGCGAGCCATACGCTGGCAGACGGACCGGAAGTCCTGGCTCGTCAGCCCTGTTCCGACCTCGTAATCGGACAACGCGTCGGGATCCACCCGCTTGGTAGTTCCGCAGCAGCCCACCAAAGCCAAGAGAACCGGCAGGGCGAGCCGATACCGCCATGATGCCGTTATGCTGATCTTCATTACTCCTACTCCAATCCATGCTCCGAAGCGGCGATCGTGTGATTCCGAGCCGAGCCGTTGCCGAGGCCGCTGAGCGCGGCGCCCCGAGAAAACAACGGCATAGCCAGATTAACAAATTGTTAACCCGGACACAAGAGGTCATCTTTAGCGTTCCGGAGCTTTTTTGTGGCACTTGCGTAGGGTGGGTTATGCGGGCGAAGTGGGAGCGCTACTTAGTTCGCGGGGCTGCGAACGTCCCGGGCGGGATTCGAACCCACAACCTCTGGCTCCGGAGGCCAACGCTCTGTCCAGTTGAGCTACCGGGACTTGGGACAGGCGTAGTCTAACCCGCGGG
>JAAYXS010000017.1 GCA_012515775.1 Phycisphaerae bacterium | reverse complement strand
GGGTTGTCGGCCAGGGAGAAGCGGATCTGGAATTGCGACGTAAGCTCCACGAAGTCGAGCACGCGGAGTTGGGTATAGACCCAGTCGGTCTGCCCAGTCTCGTGCTCCGCCAGCACCCACGTATTTCCGCCGTCCGCGGAAAGCTCGACGTCGAGGTAGTCGTCATCCATCGGAATACCGGCGCCCGCGTCGTCACAATAGATGTAGCGAGCGTAACGCACGTAGACATCCGTCATGGCGGACAAATCAAACACCGGCGAAGTAAGGATCGTCGGGCCCAAGTCGACATCCTTGTTGAGACGGTTGTCAGTAACGTAGCAAGCGCCGGATTCGTCGTAGTCGTGGGCCGGGGAATGATCCGCAAAACCACCGGGCACGGCGCGCTGCCAGAAACCCTCGGTCATGGGCGGCGTGTTGTACACAGTCCAGCCCAAGTCGTTTTCGAAATCATCGTCAATAAAGGTGGTAATGGTGGTCACGGTCGTCGTCACCACCTCAGCCGGCGCGTTCTCCGGGAAGATGACCGTCGAGCCGCCGTCGCCCTGGGCGCTGAAGTAGAACTCCGGCTCCGCGCCGCAACCCGGGGCGGGCAGCGTGGCCGTAAAGTACTCGCCGCCCAGCGGAACCAGCGGCGCGGTCTGGAAAGCGCCGCCGTCGTAGCGGTAGTGCAACAGGGGCGAATCGGGCAGCAAGTCCTCGCCGCCGTTCTGGATGCGCACCGTCAGGGTGGTATCCTCATCCGGCGGAATGAATTCAGGCACGCCCTCCGGCAGCGTGATCTTGATCGGGTACAACGCCTCGAACGGATAGTTAATCATCGCCGCCTGGTACACCTCGGCCGGTGCGCTGGCGTTCGGCACCTGCGCCCAGGCAATCAGCGTCATGTTGTTGGGGTTGGCCGCACTGACCGTATCAATTTGCAGCATCTTGGTGATCAGCACGGTTTGGCCCGGGACCAGCGCGACGTCCTCAGTCGAGGTCCAGGTGCGCATGCAATTTCGGGAGTATGAAGGCGAGGTTGGATAATAATCGAGCACCTGCACAGCATACACGCGCACCGTTCTGGCGGAGGCCGTGGGCTCCAGCGTGAGGCTGATCTGGACCTCGTAGGTCGGTGGGCTGGTGGGTGGGGCGACCTCAGCCGCGCCAACCAGCATCGTAATGTCGCTCGGAATGTTGTGGCGGGTGTTGTACTCGGAGGCATAAGTCATGCCGGATGTGCCGCCCACCCGCTGGAGGATGCCGTCGAACCAGGCCGTCGGAGTGCCGCTGATGCTGTAGAACGAGCCCCGCGTCGAACCCCAACTGACCGCGTATGAGTCGCCCAGGTGAATCTGATTCGCTGCGAAAGTGGTGGGATAACTATCCAGCGCTGCGCCTAACGCCTGACCGGCGTATGTGCAGTAGCCTCAGTTAGTGGCCGTGAATTCTTCACATAGCACGACCCGCTCCACCGCGAACGCGGCCGGCGACAGGCAAGCTGCCACCGCCAGCGCGCTCATGGCGGCCCTGAACAAATTGCTCCTCATACCTTTTCTCCTGTTGACTAATTTTTGGGTTTGCTCCAATCGCCCTGCCTGGGCGCACAACGCCGTAGCTTGACGCTGGCCGCCGTCCGAGGCGGCCGGCCCGTTCACCCGGAGAAGTACCTTCGCTCAGACTGGCAGTCTAACATAATAATGGCCTTTGGAAAACATTTTTCTGAACGGCCGGCGACCGATAACGCCCGCTGCGGAGCCGGGACGCCCCGTTAATTCGACCTGCGCCGCGTGAGGCGTAAGACGTTGCGGCCTAAGAACATGTGAGTTGCCACAAACCGGCCCGCCAGGCGGCCTTGCTGCCGCGGGTACGCCGGATCAAACTGGTAAACTCCGACGGTAGCCGCTTGCGGCGACCATGAGGTACTTGAGTGAAAATCGCGGCGGTTCAACTCAATCCCACCATCGGCGACGTAGAGGGAAACACCGCGCGCATTCTGGACGGCTTCGCCCGAGCCACCAGCGCCGGCGCCGAACTAGTCGTCCTCCCGGAGCAGAGCATCCTCGGCTATCCCGCCAAGGACCTGCTGCTGCGCCGCGAGGTCATTGAGCAAAACCTGGCCGCGCTGCAACGCATCGTCGCCGCCACCGCCGGATTACAGGCCGGCGTCATCGTCGGATTCGCGGAACCCAACGAAGGCGGCATCGGCCGCCCGGTGTTCAACTCGGCCGCCTTCATCGCGGACGGCCGGATCGTAGCGCGTTCGCGCAAGCGGTTGCTGCCCACGTATGACATCTTTGACGAGGCGCGCTACTTCGAGCCGGGCGGAGCGCAGCCGGTGATCGACTTCCGGGGGCGCCGGGTGGGAGTGATGATCTGCGAAGACATGTGGTCGACGCAGCAATTGCTGGCGCGCCCGCTGTACGACATTGATCCGCCTTGCGAGCTGGCGGCCGCCGGCGC
>JAAYXS010000180.1 GCA_012515775.1 Phycisphaerae bacterium | reverse complement strand
TGGGAAGAAGCGCACCATTGTCTAGTTGTTGGCGTAACGGGCAGTGCACTTACTGACAGACGGCTGATTGTGTACTCACGAGCCTGTGGTTTATGAGTGACTTTCTCATTCAATTCAACGCAACGCTCACTGACGGTGTAGTGTCTGACGTCCTGCGCCACCGCGAGCACATGGAAAGTTTGCCCGTAGAGCACTTTGGCTATCCCTGGGGTCGTGTAGCGGTTCAGCACGGCCGCGGCCTTGGATATCAGCCGCTTTTGTCGAACGGGCGCGTCTATTTTGCGGTTGGCCGCCCGCGGATTGTGGACGTTACGCATGAAGATGACGCCCGGCAGGGTTTCACACGCCGATGGGCGGACTGGGTCGACGGCGCCGCAATTGCGCAGCACTACGACGACTTGACGGGCCTTTTTGTGCTGGGCTGTTGTGGTCCTGAAGGCGTTCTGCTGCTTACGGACCGGCTGGGTTACTACTCGGCGTTTGTTGGCCGGGACAAAAACGGCAGCGTGCGCGCAATCGGAACATTGCCGGAACTGGTGGCGCGCGCGGCGGGGAGGATTTCGGACCCGGATTTGGCCTCAGTGGGCGAGACGCTGGTGCGCTGCACGCCCGGCTATCCGCATACTATGTGGCGGGGCGTCAGGGAGTTGGCGCCCGGCGCCCTGCACGAGTTCCGCGCTGACCGTGATGCGCCGGAACATACATCGCGCAGTCTCTGGGTGCCCTCGGAGCCGCAGCGCTACCCTTCGCTTAAGCAGCTTCGCGCGCAATTAACAGAAGCTCTGCAACACGCCGCCAAGGACATAACCCGCGGCGCGCAGCGGGTAGCGGTCGCACTTAGCGGCGGCGTGGATTCACGTACGGTTCTGGCGCTCGTGCCGCCTGAGAAGCGGGCCGGCGCCATAACCTTTGTTGATTACCAGAATCGGGAGTGCGAATTGGCGCGGCGCGTCGCGCGCCTGGCACGCGTCCCACACCTGACGCTGGTGCGCGAGCCGGAATTCTACGCCCGCTTGCCCGCACGCGAAGTGGCCTTGCTGGGCAACATGCGGACGGCAATGCACGCCCATGGTTTTGCCATCGCGGACGCCGGGCTGGCTGACCGGTTCGACCTGGTCCTCGGCGGCTTGTGTGCCGACACCCTCTTGAAAGGCTGGTTCTGGCCCGACAGCGTTCGCGCGCTGATGGCCGGGCGCTGCGGCGTGCCGGCGTTCCTGCGCGCCCGCCTTTGGCCGCCACGCTACAGTTGCGTGGACCCGATCCGCCCCGGCGGACTGTGGGCCCTGCGCCCCGAAATCCAGCTCGAAATTCAGGAACGCTTGGGCGCACGCGTCGCGGAACTGCGAAAAATCCGGCCCGAAACCGCGGCTGAATGGACGAACTTTTACCCGACGTGCGGCGACGTGGCGAACTATCCCTTGGCGAACATGCGCCTGTTCCTCGCGGACGAGCTGTTCCTGCACCGCGACATAATTGAAGTCAGCCGGGTCGCGCATCACCTGCCGAAGCTGATGCAGCTCCTTACGAGGCCGGTCTTCACGCAACTGTGCGGGCCGCTGGCACGCATCCAGACCGCCAAGACCGGGCTGCCCGCGGACCTGGGGTGGCTGAACACGCGTCTGCGCTTGCGGCTGCGCCGCTGGAGAGAGCGCTTCGTCAAACGCCCCGCGGCCGCGCCGGCGCCAAACCACGTCTTGCCTTGGTACACGGACGACTCCTGGCCCGATTTCCGCCTCCTGCAGAAGCATTCCCCGGCCTGGGCCGCACTGCGCGCCCACGCTGCCGCGAGCGAACCCGGATTGGACCTACTCGCCTCAGTTCTACACATCGACGCGCGCAGCGTGTTCTCCGCATTCAACGAGGCCCTAAGTTGCGAATTCCAGGCGGCAGCCATCCAGATCGCGCTATGGTTCGCCGACACGGATGCCGGCCGCAAGCTGCACGAAGAAACCCGCGTGCCGCGCGCCAGCGTAATGGTCTCCAGTTGATCAGCCGCGCAAAACGCGGTTGCCGCGGCGCTGACCTCCGCGCATGCAGACGTCGCCGGCTGCTAAACGCTCGAACGGCCGCGCCGCGCGGCGAAGCGCTTGAATTCCCGCGCCTGGCGCTCGTAACCCGCCTTGCCCATCAGAGCGAAGGTGAATTCCTTGCCGGTCTGGACGGCCGGCTGGTCATACGGGTTGATATTGAGCAGAGCACCCGCCAGCGTCGTGGCCGCTTCCCACAGCATGATGAACTGGCCGACCGTCCGTTCATCGACTCTGGGAAAGCGAATCGTCAGGCAGGGGCGCGAACTGGCTACCAGGGCGAACTCGGTGGCCTCTTTTTCCGCATTCAGCAGCCGGGCCAGCGACGCACTCTCCAGGTAGCGCAGCGCTGCCGGCGTATTCTTGCCCCGTGGGATTTTCGCGTCGGCCGCAAATTCATCCACTTGCACAAAGATGATTACCTTATCATTCGGGCCCTCGCGGTAGAGCTGAATTTGCGAGTGCTGGTCAGTCGCACCGAGGGCGCGGATGGGCGTCGGGCCGACCACGACCGGAGCCCCATCCAAGTCCCGTTCTTTGCCCAGGCTCTCGGCCCACAACTGACGATACCAGTCGGCCAGGTCCTTGAGCTGAAAGCTGTACGGCATCATCACGTGTAGCCGCTTGCCGCGAACGTAGAACGCGTGCAGGAGCAATGCCAGCATCGCCGCCGGGTTCTTCTTGGCCGCCGGCTGAGCGACGCGCACGCTCATCTCAGCCGCCCCTTCCAGCAGCCGGCCGATGTTGATGCCGCACATCTGGGCCGAGAACAAGCCGACGGCCGAAAGGACGGAAAAGCGTCCGCCGACGCCCTCCGGTACCGGCAGCGAGTCGTATCCTGCAGCCTCGACGAGTTCGCGAAACGTGCCGGCCTGCGCGTCGGTCGTTACCAGGAGCTGCCGCTTGAGGGCCCGCGTCCCGACCCGCTTGCTTAACAGGTCGCGCACGATGAGGAACTGCGCCGCGGTCTCGGCCGTTTCTCCGGACTTGCTGATGACGTTGAACAGTGTCTTCCGCAGCCCGGAACCGAGCAGCTCAAGCAGATTCGCGAACTGCACCGGGTCGACGTTGTCCATCACGAACAGGCGCGGGCCGCGCCGCTTGCCGGCGGGCAGCAGGTTGTAGTAGGGGGGGTTAAGGGCGGTCTGAAGGGCGATGTTGCCGAGGGCCGAGCCGCCGATGCCGAGCACCACCAGGTTCTCGATGCCGGCGCTGTGCCGTTTGGCGGCCGCGCGAACGGCGTCGAGCATGGCGCGGTCGTTAGGCAGATCGCGGTAGCGGTGCAGCCCGGCCTTGCGCTCGCGCTCGATGCGGGCGATCAGCGGCTTCATCTGTACGGCGGCCCGGTTGATCTCGGCCGGCGTCAGGCCGTGAACTGGGCCAATGGCGGACGTCAGAACGTTGTCGAACTCAAGCCGAATGGTCGGATGCGGCATG
>JAAYXS010000179.1 GCA_012515775.1 Phycisphaerae bacterium | reverse complement strand
AGCGGTCATCCACGACTGCCGTCGCCGAGGCCACAACACCACCGTGCGCGCGTCCGAAAATGTGCGCAAAGAGGAAGTCAACCGGTCCGTTGCGGCTGCCTTCGGTGCGGCGCACCATGATCTGGACTGCGTTCAAGCGTGCCCCGCCCGACGTGTCCAGCACGGAATGCGGGTCTGATACATCCAAGGTGCCCAGCACCAGGTCAGGGCTTTCAAGCTGCGTATAGGCCCCGAGCGTTGGATTGCGCAATGCCAGCGTACCCGCACGCGATCTGGCCATCGTGCCCAGCGCCGGCGCGTCCTGTAACAGACCCGCATCGCTGAAGTAACTCGACACACCGGCCAAGGCCGCCGAATCAGCGGCCCGCTGCAGCTCGCCGCGCGCCGTATAGAGACGGCCCAAGTCGATGGCCAATGCGCCGAAGCCCATCATCACCCCCGCAAACACCGCCACCTGAGCCGCGACGGCCGCACGCCGCCGCGGGCGACTCAACCGCGTCCGCTCTAGAGAATACATCTTCAACCCTCTCCTGCCGCTCACACGGCCGCTTGCATCATCCCTCGCCTACTCGATCAGCGCCACGGGGCGTTTCCCACCCAGGGCCCGGAAAATGTCCTCCAGTTGTTCCGTGTATTCTTCCGGCGAACCTGACGCGAAGAACTCTTGACCATGCGCCTTCGCAGCTATGGTCTGCATGATGCTGCGGTCCACGCTGTAGCCCACGCTGACGCAATAAATCCGTATGCCTTCCCTGCCCGCTCGATCCGCCTGTTCATAGGCGTACTGCACCGCCGCCGAGGCCCCGAAGCTGAGAACGCGGCCGGCTTCGTCGACGTTCGGCACGCCGTCAGACATCAGCACGATCACCTTGGCCGACGCCGCGCGGGCGCGCGAGGACTTGAGCTCATTGATGGCGCAGGCCAGGCCGCCGCCTATGCAGGTGTTCGTGTCCCAATGGCCCGCCTGACGCTGGTAAAGCGTGTCGGCGATGGACTGCAGATTGTCCGTCAAATCGACCTGGTGGTGAGCCGTGGTCGCGAACACCTCCAGCGACAGATGGTCCATGCTGTTCAAAGCCGTGATCACGTTGATCATGGTCTGAACGGCATCCTTGGTCGCACGCAGCGGTTCTGCAGGCGTAGCCCACAGATTGTCCGTCCGACTAATGTCCGGATGATACTGAAGGATGTAATCGACCAGGGTCTTCAGGCCATAGCGGTACGCGAACCCATCCGCGGTCGGTTTCTGACTCGTCTGGCCGCCCACGCCTTTTATGTAATCCTTCCAGGTCCAACCACTGGAAAAACTGGGTATCGGAATCCACTCCACTTCCTTGTCTTCCACGTAGTTGTCCCCGTCGCCGCCGGACGGACTCAGACCACCGCTCTTGCCGCTATGCCAGAGGGCCAGTCCGAGAATGACGCCGGTGCGGTTCACCCGATAGCTCGCGGTGCCGTCATAGGCGCCCGAAAGCAGTGCCGAGCGCTCGGCCGCGCTGTAGCCGCGCGCCGCCAGGCTGGAGCTTGCGGCCGGCACCGACGTATTTTTTCCTTTGGGTATGTACCACAAGCCGGGATCAGAGGCGGGCTTGTAGCTGCGCGGCACGAGCGGGTCGCCCCAAGTAGTCATCGCGCCAAACGTGGGTCCGGTATCGGCCGCATACTCGGTTTCGGTTTCCGGTCCCGGCAAGTATGGACGATCCGGCTCGGGCCCGTTCAAGGCGGCCCACACGTCGCGCAAGTTGCTGCTACCACCGTCGGCGCGGTCCCAGAAACGCAGTTGGCTGTCATAGGACATCGAATTCGATAAGTCGATGACCACCGCAATATCGCGCGGGACCAGCACCGCCGTCGCGCGGGCCCACATGTCCTTCTTACTGACGCCCATCGAGTTCGCAAACAAGAGCGGAATCGATCCGCCCGGCGAATCAGCCGTGCGCCGCACCGTCACGCGCACGGCGTCATAGCTGAACTCCGAAGGCTGGAACTCGAATCTATTCGTTACCGGGTTGAACGCAGCCCGCCCGAACTCCACGTCTCGGTTCACGTCGAGTTGTGCGGCGTCCCCCAAAATTTTATGACGCGCTGCATACTCGGCCGCCGCTTCACGCGCCAACTCCGCCGTGTCTCCCTCGGCGCTCAGTTGGGCCGCCGCGGCCAGCGCAGCCGAGTCGCAGGCGGCCTGCAATTCGGCCTTGGACGTGTAGAGCATGCCAACGTCGATCGCCAGTGCCGCGAACCCCATAATGACGCCCGACAGCACTGCCACTTGCACGGTCACAGCGCCGCGTCGTCGCCAGCGCCGACCTACAACCTTCCTCACCTTCTCTCCAGACATCTTTCGTCCTCCCATCACCAGCCAGTGGTGACACAGCAAAGCCGAGCGCGCGCCCGGCCGCCTTCTGCACCTGAAAAGCTTGTCGGACCGGCGGCCGGCCGCTCTCGCCGCCGGCCGCGCAGTCCGCGCGTTTCGTTTTTTTTGGGTCCGCCGCTGCTCCTGATCACCCGCCTTCTTCACCGGCCGGCCCAACGGGGCCACGCAGGCCGCGCACCGCCGGTCCGAAAACTTCGGCTGTCTTTACCGGGCCCGGGCCGTCACAGCCGGGCTCGGGCTCGCAAGTCACGCGCGCCGGCTGTCCTTCGAGTTGTCCGCCGAAGAACAACTCGCAATCGTTCGGATTTACCATCTCCGCCCCCGGCACGTATGCGATCTGGTCCGGTGATAGCGGCGCCACCAGCTCGGGCGTCACCAACACCACCAACTCAGTTTCCTGCGACTGGTAATCCACCGAGCTGAACAGCGCCCCCAGCACCGGAACATCGCCCAGCGCCGGCACCTTCCGCGCGACGCCGCGCACTCGCTCGCTCAGCAAACCGCCGATCGCGAACGTCTGGCCGCCGGCCAGCTCGACCGTCGTCTCCACCCGCCGTTGGGTCAGCCCCGGCACCACATAGCCCGATATCGTCACCGCCGTCGCGTAGTCGGGCTCGCTAACCTCCGGCGCGACCTTCAGGCGGATGGCGTTCGGCCCCATTACCGCCGGCGTGAAGCGCAACTTCACGCCGTATTCGCGGTATTCAATCGTGATCGATTGGTTCATGCCCTGCGGCACCGGGATGGGAATCTCGCCCCCCGCCAGGAATTCCGCCTCCTGCCCGCTGATGGCTATAAGGTTTGGCTCCGCCAGAACGCGCAGCAGCCCGTTCTCGCGCAGCGCCTGAATGAAGACCTGCATTTGCACGCGCGGGAACCCAAAGCTCAGCGTGGGCCTGGGCGTCAGGTTCAATCCGTTCTGGTCCGTGGCGAACGGAATCCGCCCCGTCACGTTCACTCCGCCCGCCGCACCAATGTTGACCGGGTTGATCCCGCCCACTTGGCTGACGCCGAACACGTCGCGCATGTTGTCGCCCGCGATCCACCCGTTGAATCCAAGCTGCCGCGTGGCCGTGCGATTCACCTCGGCCACCGTGCAGCGCAGCACGACCTGCTGCACGCCCGCCACGCGCAAATGGTTCACTACGCGCTTCGCATAGATTTCTGCGATTTCCGCCAGCTTCTGGGCCGATTCGGCGTCCGGCACCGTGCCGGTCAGCACAACCGTGTCCAGTACCGAACTCGCCCGCACCTGGGCGTGCGGCACCGCCGAGCGAATGCTGGCTTGCAGCCGCTCCATATCGAGATCAACCGCCACGTCGAAGATGCGCTGCTCCTCGCCGTCCAGCAGTGCCACGAGCTGCGTCGTTCCGAACGATTTGCCGTTGATCAGAATTTGCTTCGGCCCGGTCGGCGCCGCGTCCGCAATATCCGGATTCGCGATCCGCACCTCACGCAGCGGTACGTTGAAATCCACCAGCACCCCCTTATTCACCGCGACACTGATCAGCTTGCCGGTGTGCGGCAACTCCGTCACCTTGAAGTCCACGGGGCCTCCCGGGCCCACGGTTTGGCCGCATAGCGAAGGGCACGACGCGGCGACCGCTGCAAAGGCAGCGACGGCGGTCCAGAAGAAACTGGGGAAACGGCTTTCGGTAATGGTTTGATTGCGGATCATTCGCTGGGCTCCTGGGGCACCTGATCCTGGGCCTGCAAGTCCGATTCGGGACGCGCTTTCGTTTCCTCCCCCGATGCTTCCGCACTGGCCGGCGCAGCTTTGCGGCTCCCGCCCGGGCTGACAGCCATCGCCAACTGTGGAGATTGAGCCGGTTGTAAGGCAGCGCTGCCGCTCGTCGCCGAACCCGTGAGCGGGTCTCGTTGCGACTCGACGCGCTCGCGTGAGTCGCGGCTCTGGAATTGGATCGTCTCAACCTGGTTGCCGCGGTACACCTGCACCACCCACGGCGGATTTGCAGGCGCCGGCGGAACGGCGGCCGGCGCGGGTGCGGCTGGTTCCGCCGCGGCTTCGGCCGGCTCCGGCGATCGGGCGAAAAGCTTGCTCAGCCAGCCCCCGACCGGGCTGGACTGTTCTTTGTCTCTTTGATCGCTGTCGGCGACCTTCGGCGGGCCGGCCAGCAGTTCGGAGTCGCTGACCGTCCGGCCGGCGCCGATCTCCTGCGCGTCATCCGCGCCGCGCATGCTCAGCTTGATCTTTCCACGCTGCTCTGCCAAATGCAGAATCGGCACGGCGTCCGGCTTCACCAGCAACGTAACCGCGCGTGCCGGACGACTGGTCTTGCCTTCAGTCTCCGTCCCGGCCGGGCTGATGCGCGCCCCCACGGCGGCCACTTGCACGTCCTCGATCAGCGTGCGGGCGATCGTCTCGCGCCGGTTGCCGTCCTGAGTCTGGAAGTAGCCGATCACGTCCACGTGACAGCCAGGCTCGAGGTGAAAGTCCACGCCTGAGCCTTCGTCCACCTTAACCGCCACTGCCCGCAGTCCTGGCGGAACGTGCACGCCCGCTGGCGAGCCGGGCGGCAATAACATCGGTTCGAGGATTGGCAGATCCGCCGGGACATCGACGTGCGGCACCCGCCCAATAAGCTTGTCCTTTTCGCGAACCGCGGCCGGCGGGACGAGGTCCTTCGGGAACTGCACGGCCTTCAGCATCTCCGCCGTGATCTGCGTGCCGCGCGGCACGATCGCCGCGGGCGCCCATAGTTGTACAGTGGCAGAGGGAGCCCCCTTGGCGCGCTGCAATGTGCTGACGCCAATCTTGAGTGCCAGCCCCCCGATGCAGAGGCCGGCGATTAGTGGCACAAAGCTCTTGACGTTCATTTCCCGACACCTCGGGCGCTATTTCCGGGCGCGCACCCGGGCCGCCCTGAACTTGGGCGGCCTGCCTCGTTGCCCGGCGCGAACTGCCGCGCCGCGGCGCGCGTCCTTCCCATCCGCGAACCACGATTTGAAATCTCAAACCTGAGATTTCGAAATCGCGCTTTACCGCAGCTCCGCTCCGTGCAGCGCGGCATCTGCGGCACTGCACCAGCTAGCGCCGCTTGCTCCACAACGGCCCTGCCGGCGCCGCTTAGTCCACCCCTTCCTTTCTCATCGAACAGGTTGCACCGAGGTCGTAGTCGGTACTGCCAAAGAAGCTGCCGATCAGCGTCACGTCGGCGTACGGAACCGTCACCTGCACCGTCTCTGTGGCGTCCGAGGGCGTCGCGTGCGTGATCTTCACGTTATAGGTCGTGACGCCCAGCGGATTCAAAAAGCTGGCCACCCGCTCGCGAATGTCCGCATCCGTCGAACCCGGCAGGGCCGCGACCCGCGCCCCCTCGCGGGCCGCAGTCGTAAGACCCTGCCGGACGGTGAATACCCAGCCGTATTCGATGATGCCGAACAGCATCGTCAGCAGCAGAGGCGTCACCACCGCCATCTCCACGGCGGCCGCCGCCCAGCGCTTCCTTCCTTTCGTGAGTCTCACGTTAGCCACCCTCCAAGGTAGTAAGTCAGCAATACCACCAGCGTCCCTGCCGTCAGTGGCACGCCGTATGGCAGAAGCTGACTAGTCGCGCCGAAGGTCCGCGCTCCGCCGAACTCGCTGAACGCGGTCTCGGCGCTGCGCACCTTCGTCATGATGGTTTGCATGTTCACCAGGGCGTGCGCAGTCCGCCCGCTTGAGACAATCATGATGATTGCAACACAACCGCCGATAATGCTGCCGGCCGCAAAGCTCAGCAGCGTCAACCATGGGCCCAGCCAACACCCGATCGCCGCCATCAGCTTCACGTCCCCGGCCCCCATGCCGTGCATCAGCCAGGGCACGATCAGCACGCCCAGCCCCACCATCATCCCCAGCAGCCCGGCACTGACGCCGCTCCAGCCGAAATGCGTGGCCTGAGTCACCAGACCGGCCGCGGCCAATGTCGCGTTCAGCCAGTTCGGAACACGCCGTTGGCTGTAGTCAACCCACGACGCATACAGAATGCCGGGGACCAGGATGGCCCAGGTTGTTTCCCAAAATCCCAAAGTCATTCTTGCGCTTCCTTTTCTGTTGTGTCCCATAAGCGGCGCTGGAGTTGCTGCCGCGCCCGTCTTTACACTTGGTCGCCAGAAACACGGACGGCGACGTCGCCATGAGCGACCGCCGCCGTCCGCACCTTCTCAACCGCGACGACGCGGTCGCCTCAGATTACCCACCGCCCGGCGCGCCCGTGGGCAGCCCATCCGAGACCGTGTTGAATACGCCATTCACGGTGTTGCCCAACAGTGTGATGCCCGCAATGCAGACGATGATCACCAGCGCCAGCATGACCGCGTATTCGGTCGCGGTCGGACCATCCTCGTTGATCAGGAATTGTTTGATCCGATTCAACATACCTTCTCCTTTTGCTACGCAGCAAACCCTGTTGCGACAGCCGCTTCCGTGCCTTGGAACTCCTTCCGGATTCCGCTCCGGAGGCACCTGCGGGGTTTGTGGCACCGGCGCCTCGCCGGTTTTCCGTCTGCCAACCCCGATTAACGTCAGTGGCCTCGTTCGGCCCGGTCCCCCCGAGGCAGTCATTCCCGAGTTGGCTTTCTCCCGCTTTCGCGGAAGACGCCAATCCAAGTTTCGAAAACGTTCCCGGCCCGTGCAAAAAAATTTCGCGAATTGCGGCCCGCCGCGGCCGGCCCCATGGTTATTTGGGGCCTTACCCCGCGTGTTGGGCCGAATAGAATGATTCGTCCGGAAAAATACTCGTACTGCCGTGAGGTCGGGTCGCGGGGCCCGAACTTCTGCTTGGGAGAGTAGGATGCAGGTGATTGCTGATCTGTGCGTCGTTCCGCTGGGAGTTGGGTTATCAGTTTCAAAGTACGTGGCGGCCTGCGAGCGCGTGCTGGCCGAGGCGGGCCTCAAAACGCGGCTGCACGCCTACGGGACCAACATCGAAGGCGAGTGGGACCAGGTTTTCGCCGCCGTCAAACGCTGCCACGAAGTCGTACACGAAATGGGCGCCCCGCGCGTTTCAACCACTCTCAAGGT
>JAAYXS010000178.1 GCA_012515775.1 Phycisphaerae bacterium | reverse complement strand
TCCGCCAAATCGTACGCGAGTAGGAAGCGTTGCCCTTCCGCTTCGTGCAGCCGGTGACAGGACAGGCAGATCAGCCGGCCGTCCGGGCCGAGCTGCGTGCCCATCTCGTGCACGGCGGCCGCCTGCTCGGCGTTGACGACCGGGCTCAGCGGGTGCTCGGCGCGGCCTTCGCGGAACATCCCCGGCCGCATCTGTTCGTGACACGCCAGGCAAAGCTGGTTTGATTCGGTGCCCATGACGAGCAATCGCTCGTACGGGGCGCCGTGCGGAGTGTGGCAGACTTGGCACGT
This sequence comes from Phycisphaerae bacterium, assembly GCA_012515775.1. Taxonomy (GTDB): domain Bacteria; phylum Planctomycetota; class Phycisphaerae; order UBA1845; family Fen-1342; genus JAAYXS01. The sequence continues at coordinate 1,421 of JAAYXS010000178.1, read as the reverse complement.
CAGTTCGCGCGGGTTCGGGCCGACGCGGGCTCCGGCTTGCAGCAATACGTCCGGAACCGGCCACGGCATGCCGCCGGTCGGGTGCATGCCGGCTTCCCGGCCGCGAGTCTTCTCAATGTGACAGGCGGCACAGAGCTCGCTGGCGACGTTAGGCACGCGCAAAAAGACTGCGGTCGCGATATCGCCCGTAGGCTGGCCGGAAACGTGCGCCGAGTGGCACGTTCGACAGACGATCTTGCCGTCCGCCAGCGGCAGGAACGCGGGCACTTCCATTCCCGGCGGCGGCTCGACGTCGGTGCTGTGGCCATGTTCCAGCCAGACGCGCCGCCGCGAATCGACCACGGAGCCGTCGTGGCAGGAGAGGCACATTTCGGCCTGCCCCGCGGGCGGTATTTCCGTAACCGGCGGGCGCGACATCAATACGGTGCTTTGCCCGCTTGCGAACGGCGCCAGCCATTCCAGGTGGCAACGAGTGCAGGCCTGCGGTTGCGCGGCGCGGCCGGGGCCGGCGGGTCTTGCCGCCGGTCGAACAGGGGCCTTCGGGTTCGATTCGACTGTGAATTTTCGCACGCGGTTCGCGGTCAGCTCGGCGACATACAGGTTGTTGCCGGCGTCGAGCGCGATGCCGCATGGCATTTCGAGTTTGAGCAGCTCGCCCGCCGGGTCGCGCAGGACGTCGATCGAGGTGCCGGTGATCTCGAATATCTGCACGACCCCCGTGATGTTGTCGGCCACCCACACATTTCCGGCCGAGTCTACGGCCACGCCCTTTGGGCGGTAGAGCTGACCAAGATCGACGCCGAACGTGCCGAGCGTGCCGACCGCCTGGCCTTCGGCGTTGTGGACTTGCACGCGGCCGGTGACCGGCTCGGTCATCAGCACGTCGCCTGCTGCGCTCGTGGCCAGCATGAAGGGATAGAAGTATTGACCGAGCGATTCACCGGGGCGGCCGAGCGGGCGCGACAGTCCGGTGCGCAGGTCCACGTCCAGCAGGTGATGGCTGTGGTTGTCGGCCAGCCAGAGGCGGCGTCCATCCGGGCTGAGGGCTAGGTCGGTGATGTCGGGCGGCGGCGCGCCGGGCGGTTGGCTAATCAGGATTTCGCGCGCCAGGGTGCCGTCCGGGGCACGGACGAGGATGCGGCCGTTGCCGCTGTCCGCGATCCATAGCGATCCAGCGGCATCCAGCTTGAGGCTAATCGGCCGAGAGAGCGTCTGTTGCTCGATAGTGTGGATTTCTTCCTGGATTTCGCCCGTGGGGGCGAAGACCAGGATGCGGTCGTTGACGCCGTCGGCGACGTACACGACGCCATCCGGGGCGACACCGACCGCGGTGGGCCAACGCATCGGCGGGTCGGCCGGGTATTCAAAGGTCAGTTCGGGTGTGGCGACGAATCGCAGCGGGCCTGCGGCCACAGCACTTG
>JAAYXS010000177.1 GCA_012515775.1 Phycisphaerae bacterium | reverse complement strand
GTACGCTGCCGCATACGCCGCCGCGTCGGTGAGCGCTAACACGAACGGGTCTATATCGAACACGTTCACAGCGCCGTCGCAGTTCAGGTCGCCAAGCAAGGCCGCCGGCTGACAACCGCGATCGTGAATCCACACTCCATCCAGCGCCACTTCAGTTATGGAGTTGTTTGGCGTGTCATTGATCGAGAACCTCATTCTGAACTGCGGCGTCAGGGGCACGTAGTCCCGTACTCGGATGTCGTGCTTGACCCAATCCCCCATGGCCCAAATGTGCTCCGCCAGGATCCAGGTGGCGCCGCCGTCCGCGGAAACCTCGACGTCCAAAAAGTCCTTCGCCGGCGGGACACTGTCGTCACAGTACATCCAGCGCCCAAAGCGCACGTAAACCTCGTTCCACCCGCTCACGTCAATGATCGGGGAGATTAGGCGCGTCGGTCCGCCGTCCACGTCGGCATTAGGCGCGTTGTCGGTCAAAAAGCACTTGCCCGAACCGTCGTAGTCAACCGTCGGCGCGCCTGTCCCGCCGGCCGCGGACGGAACAGCCCGCTCCCAACCGCCGCTCGTGAGGCCCGGCTCATTCTGAACGGTCCAGCCTTCGCCGATTTCGAAATTGTCCGCGAATAGCGTCGTAGTCGTCGCCGCGATGGTGCTGAGAACTTCTCCGTCCGGCGCGTGCTCCGGGAAATAAGCTTTCCCGCCCGAATCGCCCGTCGCGCTGAAATAGTACTCCACCAGCGCCTGGCACGGCGGCGCCGGCAACGTGCCCGCGTACAGGTCCATGCCCAAGGCAACCAACGGCGTCGTCTGATACTCACCCCCGTTATAGCGATAGTGCAGCAAGCCAGAGTCGTATTTCTCCGACGCCGACTCAATCCGCACTACGAGCGTCGTGTCAACATCCGGCGGGATGAACTCGGGCCACTCTTCCGGCGCTGTCAGCACCAACGCCCGGAACGGCAGTCGCAACGCCGGGTCGCCCAGCAGAACGAACTCCTCAAAAATGTTGCGCGTGTGATCGTGCCCCGGCCCGAAATCGGGATCGGCGAGAATGTCCCACAAGGCCGCCTGCCAGGCCTCCCCCACTCGCCACGCGTTCTTTTCAAAGAACGCCCGGAAGAAATACCTTTCCATGCGCCGCGAGGATTCCCACGCGCTTTCGCTCCCCCACCACACGAAACTCGAGGCCGACAAGTACGCGGCCGCACCTTTGTGCGGTGCTCGCAGCCACGCCTCGCCGAAGCACTCGTCCGTTGTGAAAGCCGCCGAACTGCACGACCAGCCGAAAGCTATGCCATATTTCCCCTCGTTGGTCAAAGCCATCACGTCCGATGAATGAAATCCCGGCGACGACCATCCGCTCGAGCCGCTGTGCCCGAAATACACGGTGAACAGCACCCCCTCGTTCACCGCCGCCGCCACATGCGCCGTGCCCCCACCCACCCCTGCGTACACGCGCGTGGCCGTAAAGCCGGCCGGCTCCAGGTGAGTGCTGATGATCGAGTCGTGCAGCGCCGCCGCCAAAGCCGTTGGATCATCGGTTGCCAGCATTACGGCGCGGCGTGTGTAACTCGGATCGCCGGTACCGCCGGATTCGGCCACGATCGTCTTCTCGACTACCTGCGCCAACATGCTCACGCTGTTCACCGAGAACCGCCCATAGAACATGTTGGGATACCAATCGCCCGGGCCGTCCATGCACGCGTATGGCAGGTCAGTCGGGGCTGTCCGGCTGCCGCCGCCCGTCCAGTGCGGAATGGTGGTGGCAGTCGACGTCGCCCCCCCGCTGGTATCACCTACGATCAGCAGGAAATCCGGCGCATCCGGCGTCCCCCACAGGCTTTGAATATGGGCCTTGATGTCGTCGCGGCTGGTGCCGGCCGGCACGCTGTAAACGGAAACGTCATAGCCTCTGGCAGTGCGGAAATCGATGAACTGATTCAAGGGCACACTGCCCACGTAATCGGACGCCGACACGATCAGATACTTGTCCTGTTTCGCAAACGCGCTGCCGGCCAGCCCCCACACCAGCAGAATTGCCGCAGCCCGGCCCATCGATACAACATGGACTCGCAAAGCCTTCATCCCAACTCTCCTATGCCCCCGCGCCGAAAGACGCAATCGCAGTGCCTTCAGTCCCTATCCAAGCGGGAACGCGGCCAGACGGGGCAGCGCGACCTCCCGCCGTCGCGATTCAGAATACCGCGCGCCGCCCCCCAAAAGCAATCTGAACTTCACCGGCCCCCGGCCCCCTTTTTACCCGTTACTTCCGACTTCTGACTCCTCTTCCGACTCCTGGCATAGCGGCTCGGCCGGCGATTTCTCCGCCAGAATCTCCGCAATCGTGGTTTCCGCATACGCCCGCTCCACCAGCGCGGCGGCCTCGTCCAGCCGGCGATGCAGCGGGCACAAATGGCCGCGGTGTTTTTCCAGCCCCAGCGGACAGCGCACGATGCGCTCCACCGGGTCGACCGCGTTTATCACGTCCAGCACGGTGATGTCGGCCGGCAAGCGCTTCAGCCGAAATCCGCCCCCCCGCCCCGGGTTTGACTCGACCAAGCTGGCCCGGGCCAGC
>JAAYXS010000176.1 GCA_012515775.1 Phycisphaerae bacterium | reverse complement strand
TGCATCCTGACTGATGTATTCTAAGGTCCTTTATCGGAACCGCCTAGCTGGACGGATTAGCGCCGGCGGGGTCGGCGCCGCAAACCGAACAACAAAGAACAACGGGGACCTCGGGATCGCACGGAGTTTGGGGAGTTGTTTGCGTGCAGGTTTGGCCTTGATAGCCTGCCGGGGCGGACGACTTAGGCGAGTACGGCCGGACGGGGGCTGGCGGCGGGGGCTGCCGTTGGCAGGGTTACGATGAAAGTCGCCCCGTGGCCTAATTCGCTCTCCACCTCGATCTCGCCGCCCAGCAGGTGGGCCAGCTCGCGGGCGATTGCCAGGCCGAGCCCGGTTCCGTGGTGCTCGCGCGTCGGCGATTGGTCGATCTGCCGGAACTTCTCGAAGATCGTGGCGCGGTGCTCCGGGGCGATGCCCGGGCCCGTGTCGCTGACCTCCAGACGCACATGCTCGTCGTCCAAACGCCGCGCCGCCAGGCGCATCTGGCCGCCGGGCGGAGTGAACTTGATGGCGTTCGAAACGAGGTTATACAGAATCTGCCGCAGCTTGCTCTGATCGCTCTGCAGCGTCGGCAGATCGTTATCAACCAGCAAGTCAAATTGCAGGCTCTTCTTTTCGGCCAGGGGCTTCATCAGAATCTGCATGCTCTCGCACAGCTCGGCCAGATTTACCGGCTCGACGCGCACCTCCATCTTGCCGGCTTCGATCTTGGCCAGGTCGAGCAGGTCGTTGATGATCTCCAGCAGAATGCGGCCGGAGATCAGGATGTTCTCAGCGTAGCGGGCGGCGCGCGAGCCCTCCTCCACGTGCGGCCCTTCGCGCAGGAGTTCGGCAAAGCCGATGATCGTGGTCAGCGGCGTGCGCAGCTCGTGCGAGACATTGGCGAGGAACTCACTCTTGACGCGATTGGCTTCGTACAGCGCGACGTTGGTTTCCGCCATCTGCCCCAGCTTCTCGTCCAGCAGCCGGTTGGCCTGCTGAAGCTCTTCCTGTGAATCGCGCAGGCGTTCAAGCATCGTGTTAAGGTTGGCGGAAAGCTGCTCGAACTCATCGCCGCTCTGCACGTTCGAGCGCACCGTCAGATCGCCCTCAGTCACGCGGAGCGTCACCTGCCGCAGCTCGTGAATCGGCGACAAAATGAACCGCTGCGTAATCACATAGAAAACCAGCACGGCCAGGATGCCCGCCAGCCCGCCGGCCACCACCAGCACCACGCGATTCCAGAACACGCCCTCCGACCCCAGATCCGCCGGCAAATCCACAGTGATCAACCCCGCAAGCTGGTTTTCCTGAAACACGACGTTGTGCGCCTCATCGTGGCAGCTCATGCAGCGCTTCGTGGCCCGCACCGCGTGGGCGTAGTACAGCCGCCGGCCGTCCGGCTCGTCGACCGTCTCATAGACCGACGTCTGGTTCGGGTTGCGCGTGAACGCCTTCAACGCCGTGGCCACCAGCGGCATTTCTACCTGGGCCGCGATGAGCTCCGGATCGTTCTGCGCCAGCGGCAGCCGCACGAAGCGCACGTGCGCATCCTGCTTCTCCGGCAGCAAACCCTCATGGCTGTGCGGCCCGGACACACGCGTGGCAGCGCCGCCCGGCTGCGGCAGAACCAACTGGTAGTAATCGTCCGCGATGCGCTGGGCTTCGTGGAACGGCTGCTTGAGCACCAGCAGTTCCATCCAGTACCAGGGCACGGCCAGGGCCGCACCGATAATCAGCAGCACGGCCAGGCCGAAGAGGATGCGATACTTGTTCGCCAGCGATATTCGCGGAAGCCGCATGCGTGTGCCGGTCCTGGTGAGAACAGGACGTCGGCCGGTCGCCCGCGATCAGGCCAGGGGCCGACGCTACGTGTCTCCGGTGGCGATAGTTAGCACGTACGCAGCGGCGCTGCAACTGGGGGACGCTGAATCAGCGGTGCCGGGTATCGGACGAAAAACAAGGGGGCATGCCCGCGCTTACAGCTTGGGCATGGCACCCGCGGCACCCAGCGCCGTTTGCGCGCGCGGCGATGCTATGGCCTCAAACTTGCCGCGGGGCGTCATTTCGTTATCGTTTTCGAAGATTACCCGAGCCGCTTTCAGGAGCAGTTCATGCGCAAGGGAGCGTTCATGCTTGGTCTGTTGGTCGCCGGTCTGACGGCCGACGTTTTCGCGCAGGCAAAAACGAGTCTCGTCGATCGGCCGTCAATCAATCCGCCCAACGCGTTTCACATCGGAAATCGCGAGCCGCTCTGGCCCGTTCCGCTGGTGAAGTTGCCGATCGG
>JAAYXS010000175.1 GCA_012515775.1 Phycisphaerae bacterium | reverse complement strand
TGGACCGGGTGGCTGAAGCTCCCAAGGATCCTCGCGAGGATCGAATTAGCGCCGACGCAGCGCGGCGAAGCCGATCAGCAGGAGAGCGATGGTCGCCGGCTCAGGAATGGAGAAATTGTCCCACGCCAGGAAATTCCCGGCAGTCGTGCCGCCGGTAAAGCAGCGGAACCCCGTGGGCAACGTTCCGCCGGCCACCGCATAGTTGATAAAGTGCCAGTTCTCGGGGTGGGCGACCGTGACTGGGCCGCCGATGGTCAGGTCCTGGATGGTGCACTCTATGATCTTGAAGTATTCCATATTCACCAGGACGGTCTGCCGGAACCAGTGGTCTACGGGGAGGTTCTGCCATTCCGGCCCGGGGAAAGCCGGCGGAGCGGCCGGATTCTCGTCGATCAGATAGCCGGCGTGAATGGCGGTGCCTCCCGCGGTATCGGCCCAGGTGTACAGGCTCTGCATGTAGATCTCCGGCCCGCCGACCGACCCGGAAGGCTGCATGGACCAGCTACCCACGTTGTCGACCGCCGGCAGCGTCCCGGTAAACTTCGCGCAGAAGTCATAGCTGATGCGCACGATGGATTCAGCCGCCCAGTTGTAGTCGTGCTGACTGCGAGCGTAGGCGTCGTCACCCATCGCGCGGCCGCCGAAGAATTGCGCACCGCCGTAAGGGTTTTGCGGGACACCGTAGGGGTTATCCGCGTACGTATAAACGTAGCCGTCGACCGAGCCGGCCACATCAGGCGTGTACCAGCCCTGCTGTCCGCTCAGACCGATACCGGCGGCAGAACCCACGTAGCCCTGTGAACTTTCGAAGCCTGTGACAAAGGCAGCGGATGCTACCGAAGTTGAAGTGAAACAGATAAGAATAACAACAAGGCGTCTCATTCCGAATCCTCCTCAACATGGTCTCAGAGATGGCGCAAATGGCTCCTCCTTCCCTCGGAAGCTCAATGCCAGATTGCGCTTTTGCGTGGTGAAGTCAATTATAAATTAGAACGGCAACTTTCGACTTTCCGAGGCGGAAAAGCGGAGGCGGAGCAGTAAGGCGGTGCCGAGGAATCCGACACACAGTGGTGCCAACCCTGCCCGCTGTGCGTAAGCCTTTAAAGGCTAACGCGCTAAGGTTTTGACCCGCGGACCGTGCTTGCCAAACGGGACTGTCAGGCGAATGTAGCCGTTGCGAGTTGGCTAAACATGTGGTCTGGACATTCGGCGCCGTAACCACAGTTGTGGAAGAGAACAGCGCTAGACATGGCCGCTATGTCGCCGACTAAGGCCTGCCCTGCTTCTGTACGTGTTCACCGGTCTTGACTGCCCGCCGATGCCGATGAAGACCCGCGATATCAAGGCCTGTTCTCGAGATCCGCCCGAGCGCACAACGTGCAGTACTGGTCGTCAACTTTTTCTCGCGGCGCGCAAATCCTCTCCCCACGCGCCGCAACTCCTCGTTCTTCGCGGTCTTGGCGCTCACAGCCTCTTGGCGGTTGCCTTGTTGGGCGCCTCCGTAGCCGCTTCCGCCCAGGTCCTGGGCGGGTTTCGGCGGCCCTGCGTTCCCGGCGGGCACGCCCGTTGTCGCTTACAGCGCTTACAGCGCGGGGCTGGAATCGTGCGTGGGGTGCTGCTAAGATGTTGCGCGATTCGCTGGTGAGCGTAGCTCAGTTGGTTAGAGCACGAGGTTGTGGTCCTCGGGGTCGTGGGTTCGAATCCCATCGCTCACCCTTTATCATC
>JAAYXS010000174.1 GCA_012515775.1 Phycisphaerae bacterium | reverse complement strand
GCCGGATGCGGGCAGCATGAGGAAGGGGGTGGCAACGTCAGCCTCACGGGTGCCGGGGCGACGTTCCCCCAACCGCTGTACGCTAAGTGGGCGGCGCACTACGCGCAGATGCACCGGGAAGTCGGGATCAACTACCAGGGCATCGGCAGTGGCGGGGGAATCAAGCAGATCACCGAGAAGACCGTGGATTTCGGGGCCACCGACGGGCCGATGACCGACGCCCAGCTTCAGAAGGCGTCCGGTGAACTGCTGCACATCCCCATGACACTGGGGGCGGTCGTGCCCATCTACAACCTGCCGCAGGTCACCAAGCCCCTGGTGTTCAGCGGGCCGGTGCTGGCGGACCTGTTCCTGGGCAAGATCACGAAGTGGAATGATCCGCAGCTCGTCCAGCTCAACCCCGACGCCGGCCTGCCGGACCAGCCGGTGACGGTCGTCCACCGCTCCGACGGCAGCGGGACGACCTACATCTTCACCGACTACCTGTCGAAGGTCAGCCCGGCGTGGAAGAGCGGGCCGGGGAAGGCGACGACGGTGAACTGGCCGTCCGGGCGCGGGGCCAAGGGCAATGACGGCGTGGCGGCGGACGTGAAGCAGAACGAGGGGTCGCTGGGGTACGTGGAACTGATCTACGCGGCCAACAACAACATCGCCTACGGAGACGTGGTCAACGCCGCCGGCCAGCCGGTCCATGCGAGCATCGAATCGGTGTCGGCAGCGGCCGGGACGCTGAAGGACATCCCCCCGGACCTGCGGATGTCGATTACCAACGCTGAGGGCGAGGGGGCCTACCCGATCAGCGGGATGACGTGGATACTGCTCTACAAGCAGCAGGAGAACGAGGCCAAGGGCAAGGCGCTGGTGGAGTTCCTGTGGTGGGCAACGCACGACGGGCAGGCGCTGGCCGCCCCGCTGCATTACGCCCCATTGCCGAAGGAACTGCTGCCGCTGATTGAGGCCAAGCTCAAGAGTGTGACGGCCGGCAGCAAGCCCCTCCTGACCCAGCCATAGTTCCATGTTGATGACGACGGTCCAACTCGATGGCGATCAGACAGAGAACCTGTCCTGCAGTGCCGGCGCGTCCCGGCAGGCCTTTGGCGACCGCGTCTTCTTTGCAGTGCTCACAGGGGCGAGCCTGATCGCACCCCTCATTCTGCTGCTATTCGTGGCGGTTCTGGCCTACGGGGCATGGCCATCCATCCGGGAGTTCGGCCTATCGTTCCTCACCTCCAGTGTGTGGGAACCCAATCCGGAGCGCGAGCGGTACGGGGCCTTCCCATTCATCGTCGGCACGCTCATCAGTGCCACCCTCGCCCTGGCGCTGGCAGCCCCGGCCGGGATCGGCATCGCCACCTTGGTCAACGAGGTGCTCCCGTCCCGGCTGCGGGGCACGGCCCGGTTCCTCATCGAAATCCTGGCGACGATCCCCAGCGTGGTGTACGGGCTCTGGGGCGTTTTCGTGCTGGCCCCTTGGGTGAGCGGCACGCTTCAGCCGGCCCTGGCCAAGCCGCTCGGGTTCATCCCGGTCTTCGGCCCGCCGTACGAGCCGAGGAACATGCTCTGCGCGGTGCTGATCCTGGCCATCATGGTCCTGCCGATCATCGTGTCGGTGTCGCTGGACGCGATCCGCTCGGTGCCGGCCTCTTACCGGGAAGCGGCCCTGGGGCTGGGGGCGACACGGTGGGAAATGGTGCGCATCGCCGTCTGGCCGCCGGCCCGCTCGGGCTTCATCGGCGGATGTATCCTGGCGTTGGGACGGGCGCTGGGCGAGACGATGGCGGTGACGATGGTGATCGGCAACGGCCGGCGGATCAGCGCCTCGCTGTTCGCCGCGTCCGACACGGTGGCCAGCACTATCGCCAACCAGTTCGCCGAGGCCCCCAGCGATTTGTTCACCGCCGCCCTGATCGAAATGGCGCTCCTGCTGTTCGTGGTGACGCTGAGTGTCAACGTGATCGCCCGGTGGCTCATCCGCCCAGCCGCCAGGACCGGAGCAAGGCCATGAGTCCCGTTTATCGTCGCTGGAAGAGCCGACTGTTTCTCGGGCTGATGGGGCTGGCTCTGCTGGTATGTCTTGTCCCGCTGGCCAGCCTGCTGCTCACGCTTGTCGTTAAGGGCGGGCACGTCATCAGCCTGCGGTTTCTGACGGCCGGCTGGCAGCCGGTGGGCGAGCGCGGCGGGGGTATCGCCCACGCGATCGCCGGGTCGCTATACCTACTGGGGGTGGCTACGCTGATCGCGGCGCCGCTAGGGTTGGCAAAGGGGCTATTCCTGGCCCGTGGGGACCGCCACTGGCTGACCGGCCCGGTTCGGGTGCTGCTGGACGTGATGAGCGGCATCCCGGCGATCATCGTGGGCGTGTTCGTCTACACGCTCGTGGTGCGTCGCGGCGGCTTCTCGCTCGGCACCGGATTTTCGCTGCTGGCCGGTGGCCTTGCGCTGGCGATGATCATGCTGCCGATCTTCGCCCGCACCACCGAAGAAGCCGTGCGGGCGATTCCGCCCAGCGTGGACGAGGCGGGATTGGCACTGGGCCTGCCCCGGCGACGGGTGGTGCTCTGGATCGTGCTGCGGTCGGCGGTGCCGGCCGTGCTGACAGGCCTGTTCCTGGCCTTGGCCCGTGTCGCCGGCGAGGCGGCGCCGCTCCTATTCACGGCCTTTGGGTCCAATGCATTCCCCGGCTCGCCGCTGGAGCCCGCTGGGTCGCTGCCGCAGTTGCTCTTTGAATATGCCCGGCAGCCCTTCGAGGAACTGGTTCGCCAAGCATGGGGCGCGGCCTTGGTGCTCGTGGCGATGATTCTTGCTGTGCGACTGCTGACCCACGCGTACACCCGCTGGCGTTACGGCGGGCACGGAGGTCATGCATGAACTTGATGGAGACGAATCTGAAGCCACCTGCCTCAACTCCGGCCTCTCCGGCGCGTCCGCCTCGCATCGTGGTTGACCGCTTGGAAGCCGGGTTCGGCCGGCATCAGGTGCTCAGGTCGGTCTCGCTGGACTTACCCGACCGGGCAATCACGGCCGTGATGGGTCCGTCTGGCTGCGGCAAGAGCACGTTCATACGCTGCATCAACCGCCTGCACGACGAGGTGCCGGGAGCCTGGGCACGAGGAAGCATCGCCGTGGATGGGCAAGACCTATACGCCCCTTCGGTCGATCCGGTCCAGCTTCGTCGGCGGATCGGCATGGTCTTCCAGCGGCCAAACCCGTTCCCCACGTTCAGCATCTACGATAACGTAGCCGTGGGCCTGCGGCTCAACGGCACGCGCAAACGGGCGATTCTTGATGAACGCGTCGAGCAGAGTTTGCGCCGGGCGGCGCTGTGGGATGAAGTGAAGGACCGGCTGGACAAACCCGGCACGGGACTGTCGGGCGGTCAGCAGCAGCGTTTGTGCATCGCCCGGGCGCTGGCCGTCGAGCCGGAGATTCTGCTGCTGGACGAGCCATGCTCGGCGCTCGACCCGGTGGCCACTGAGCGAATCGAGGAACTGCTGCTGGACCTGGAGCGGGACTATACGCTGGTAATGGTCACGCACAACATCCAGCAAGCCGCTCGTGTGGCCGACCGCACTGTTTTCCTGCTCCTGGGCGAGCTCGTAGAAGTAGGCCAAACCAGCGACATGTTCACGAACCCAAAGGACCCCAGGACCGAGTCGTTTATCAGCGGCCGGTTCGGATGACATACATGCGACACTTCCACGACCAACTCCAACTGCTGCTGCAAAAGGTGGTCATGATGGGCGACCTGGCCGAGGGCATGATCCAATTGGCCGTGCAGGCCCTGGTCAAGCGGAACGAGGCGCTGGTCTCCGTTGTGCATGGCAAGGAACATCAAGTGAACCTGCTCCAAGTAGAGGTGGATGACCTGGCGGTAAAGCTGACGGCACTCCAACAGCCGGTGGCCCGTGACGCGCGGTTCCTGTTCATGGCCTCGCGAATCGGGGGGGAACTGGAACGCATCGGCGACCAGGCGATCAACATCTGTCAGAACGCCCACCTCGTGCTGGCTGCGCCGCCGCTGAAGGCCGAGATGCCCTCGGCCGGCCTGGTCGATATCCCAATCATGGCCGAGGTGGCTCAGAAGATGGTTCGAGACAGCCTGACGGCGATGATGAACAAGGACGTGGACCTGGCCAATCGCGTGCTGGAGGAAGATGAGCGGGTGGATGCCTTCCGCGATCAAGTATTCCGTTCGCTCTTGACGTACATAATGGCGGACCCTGGCACCATCCAGCGGGCGCTGTCGCTGATCCTGATCGCACGCAACCTGGAGCGGATCGGCGACCATGCGACCAACATCGGCGAGGAGGTCATCTATTGGATTCAGGGGCGGGATGTGCGCCACGGCAAAGGCCTGGCCAAGTCGCGCGAAGGGCAGGACCGACCATGAGCAAGGGCACTGTGCTGGTCATCGACGATGAAAAGGACCTCATCGAGCTGGTGCGCTACAATCTCGAGCGCGATGGATTCGATGTGCTGTCAGCCAGTGACGGGCGTTCGGGCCTGCACTTGGCCACGCAACATCTGCCAGACGTGGTCGTGCTCGACGTGATGATGCCGGGAATCGATGGGCTGGAAGTGTGCCGCCAGCTGCGGGCGGACGCCCGCACGCGGCTGCTGCCAATTATCATGCTCACCGCCCGCGCCGCCGAAACCGACCGAATCGTCGGATTGGAGCTCGGGGCCGACGATTACGTCACTAAACCATTTAGTCCCCGCGAGTTGGTTGCCAGAGTGAAGGCGATTCTTCGCCGTGCAGCTCCACAACAGGAAGCCCAAGTTCTTCGGCAAGGCGACTTGGTTGTGGACGTGGGCCGCCATGAGGTGAGTTTCGCTGGCCGACGGCTCGAGCTGACGGCCACCGAGTTTCGTATCGTCCAGTTCCTGGCCGCGCGGCCGGGTCGGGTGGTCAGTCGCGACGACATCATCGACGGAGCCCTCTCACGCGACGCGGCCATCTTCGACCGAACGATTGACGTGCATATCACCGCAATCCGACGAAAGCTGGGCGACCGGGGAGCCCTTATCCAGACCGTGCGCGGGTTCGGGTACAAACTCAATGACCGCCCACGCGAGGCCGGCGCGGCCGAGGGAAAGGGAATTTCGCCGTGTTGACCAGCCCGTTCTTCCGCCGGCTGTTCCTGCCGTACCTGCTGCTGATCTGCGCGGCGGTGGGCGGGGTCGGCCTCGTCGGTGCCATGCGGCTGCACCGCAGCTATATGGAGCACACTCGCAGTGTCTTAGGCGAGGAAACTCAGCTGATCGCACAGATACTTGGTTTGGACTTGCGGGCTGAACGGGCAGCGGAGATGAATGCTCAAGTCGGACGACTTGGCCGCATGCTCGCCCGCCGCATCACCGTGATTTCCGCCGACGGCCGGGTCATCGCCGACACCGAGGCCGATCCGGCGACGATGGAAAACCACCGGTCGCGGCCGGAGATAGTCACGGCCGCCACACGCGGCCAAGGCGAGGGCGTGCGCGCCAGCGATACGGTCCACGATGATCTGATGTACTTTGCACAGCGCGTGCAGGGAGCCGACGGCCAGATTTATTACCTCCGCGCCTCAGTCCATTTGCGCGAGCTGCATCGCCACCTGCGAGCCTTTTATCTGGGCATCGCCCTGGCCGCTGCCGTGGCCATCCTCGGAGCGGCGCTAATCTGCTACTACTTCGCTCGCCGCACAGCACAACCGCTGATCGAGCTCACCAGTTTCGCCGATGCTCTTCGTCGCGGTGACCTGACCCGCCGGACCTTGCGCAAGGAAAAGGGCGAGGTCGGCACCTTGGCGACAGCGCTGGAGTCGATGGCTGACGCACTGAGCGACCTGATCAGCAGAATTCGCCAGGATCAAGCCCAGCTTCTGGCCATCCTGTCGAGCATGAGCGAAGGCGTGATCGCTACCGATTTCCGGCAGCGAATTTTGCTCTCCAATGCGGCGGCGGCTCATCTGCTGGACATGCCTGCCGACTCGCCGCCTGCCGGTCGGCTCCTTTGGGAGGCGGTGCGCAGCCAGCCCGTGCTGCAGGCCGCTGGTGAAGTCCTCACCACGGGTCAGCGGCGCGGGCTCCAAGTTGGCCCGATTGACGGACGGCATCTGGTGGTCACGGTCAGCACGTTTCCGCCGGCTGCCGCCCCTGAAGGCTTGGTCATCGTCATACACGACGCTACCGAGGCCGTCCGCTACCAGGACCTGCGCACGGAATTCGTGGCCAATGTTTCCCACGAGTTGCGCACGCCCCTGACGGCGATCAAGGGGTTCGCCGAAACGCTCCGTGATGGGGCGATGCTAGACCCACAGCGTGGTCCGCAATATCTGAGCACCATCGAGAAGCACGCCGACCAACTGACCAACCTCGTTAACGATCTACTTGAGCTCTCCCGGCTTGAGAGCATGCCGGGGCTTTCCGGCGTCCTGCCTGTGGACATTGGGGCAGTCGCGCAAAAGTCCGCCGACCTGCTCCGCTCTGCCGCCGCGCGCAAGCGGCAAACGCTTGCTGTGGAGATCGCGGCGAACCTACCGGCGGTAAAGGGCAACCCCGACTACCTGGAGCGGGCCGTGGCCAATTTGCTGGACAATGCCGTGAAATACACGCCGCCGGAGGGCCATATCGCTCTCTCCGTTCGCGCCGATGGGGCTCACGTCAGCATCGTTGTGACAGACAATGGCGTCGGCATCCCTGCAGCCGACGTTCCTCGTATCTTCGAGCGCTTCTACCGCGTTGATCGTTCGCGCTCTCGCGACATGGGCGGCACTGGCCTGGGCCTTTCCATTGTGAAGCACATCGCCCAAGCCCACGGAGGTCACGTCAGCGTGACGAGCACGCCGGGGCAAGGCTCCTCGTTCGAAATGAGACTGGCTTTCGCCGAGAGCAGCGCCCTAACTCCTGCGCGATGACGTTGGTCACCGTTTGCGGTTCCGGTTGCGGAGCGAGCACAATGAGATGACCCGATGCTTCATGCGCCTGACCCAGTAAATGCCGCGTATGACCCAGTAAATCGTGTTCGTGACCTAGTAAAATGACGCAGTAAATTCGGGTGACCGAGTAATGACCCAGTAAATACTGGGTCATGAACCTGTATTTTCAACGGCAGCGTCGAAGAACGTCTGGCAGACCGTTTCGATACCAAGACAGTCGCCCCGAGTGTGGTTAAGAGACGGCCCTCCGCTGCTGACGGAGGGCCTTTTCTTGGCGCGAGCACGCCTCGCGAGCTGCCGCGCATTTATTCGTGGGTGCCGTCGAGTTCTACGGCGCGGGGTCGCTTCAGTCCTGTTCCGGAATATCTTCCGAAAACGCGTACACGACCAGGTTCTGCTCTTCTTCCTCGTGCCGGTCCACGTACGACAGCAGCATCCCGATCTGGGCGCAGTAACTCCGCACGATCAGATTATCTTCCGGCTGCATCTCATCCAGCCCGACTTGGATATGGTCCATCAGGCGGCAAAGTTCGCCGTGCTCATGTTGCAGGCGGTCCAGCTCGCGACTCAGCGCCGGCCGCAGCTTGCGCACCTCATTCATGTAGCCTTCCGATTCCTCGAGCGCCATGTGCCGCCGCATGTGGTCCGACAGCCGCCGAAAGCACTCGCGAACTTCGGGAATCCATCGTGCCCGGCCGGTCGGCGGGGGTACCGCAAGGTGCTTCCGCACCAGATATGACAACTCATCCACGCGGGCCCGCTCTTGCCGAATCCAATTGGCCAGGTCATGCGGATTCATAGGTACCTCCGACGCTGGTAACTGCTCGCGTGCTGCCCTGCCAGCTCAGCAGCAGCACAAACCAACAACCCTGTCGCTGCTCGACGCCAAGCCGCGTCGCCGACATCAGTCGCCGGCCCCGTCGCCCGCGGGGAGCGCCCCATGATTGCCGACCGGCGTGAGTTCGTCCAGCCAGTACGCGTTATCGTTTCTGAGGTAAACCAGGAATCTGCCCCGGTCTGCGAGCCGGACGGCGCGGTGATAGCGCATGTAAATACGCTGCTCATCGACGCCCACAACCTCGATCTTGCCCGTGTGGTGGGACATAACGAAGCGTGCCCGCTGGGCGAGGCCGGAGCCCTGCCGCACGGTGGCGCGGAAAATCTCCCAGGCTTCCACCAGGGGCACGCGATAGGGAGCGTTGCCGACCGTCGGGCGCCCTTGGAACAGGTAGTACGGCGGGCAGCCGATCCACGACAATCGCCGGAAGAGCGTCGCCAGCACGTTGGAATCGTCATTCACGCCGCGAATCAGCGGGCACTGATTAGCGCAGATCACGCCATTGCGCAGCAGCGCATCGATCGCCCGGATGGCCGAAGTCGTGAGCTCCCGCGGATGATCGAAATGCGTCATCAGGTAAATTCGCTTCTCCGGCGTGGAGAAAGTGCTGAGAACCGTGAGCAGTTCGGGGTCGTTCAAGATGCGGCCCGGGTCGAAGGCCGGAATTTTGGAGCCGATGCGGACAATCTGGACGTGCGGGATGTCCCGCAAGGCGGCGATGATCTCGCGCAGGCGGCGGGTGCTCAGCAGCAACGGATCGCCGCCCGTGAGCAGCACGTTCGTGATTTCCGGGTGCTCCGCGATGTAACGCAGGCCGGGCTGCACATCGGTGCGCGCCTCGTGCTGGTCGTTCATGAACAGCCGCTTGCGGAAGCAATAGCGGCAGTATCCCGCGCATGTTTCGTTGCAGAGGAGGAGCGCGGTGTGGGAGTACTTGTGTTGCGTGCCCGGAGCGACCGTGTAGTCCGCCTCATGGCTGGCGTCCAAGTCGCCCCATGGCTCCAGCTCCTCCACTTGTGGGATGACGATCCGGCGTATCGGGTCGTCGGGGTTGGTCCAATCGATCAGGCTCAAATAGTAATCGTTCAGCCGCATCGCATAGCGCTGCACGACCGGGGCCAGCCGCTCGCGCTCAGCGGGCGGGATTTGCGGGAGTTTTTCGAGCCGGGTGATGTAGCGTGGGCGTCGCACGGACGCGTCCGGGGCTGGCAGAAACGGAGTCCCAAACATGGCATTCTCCTTCCACCGCCGGGGCGTGTTCGCGCACCAGACGGCATGCGCGCCCCCGGTTATCGGATGAATGGCGGCCCGACCATTCGACAATGCCTGCGGGCCACACTGTGCAACCCGCACCCTTGACCCCCCAAGCCGTTACCCATTATACGGCTGGCGGCGAGTCCGGTTCCAACCCGCTGCACGGATTTTGTCTCACGGGCGTCGCGATTTGCCGGGCCGGCTCGTCATCAAGACATCAAGACCTTGATATTCTGCGTGACGGGACCCAGCCGCGTCGCGAGCCGGTGGATTCGCGTAATTCGCATTGCCACATTGGCGTGCACGGGACTCGAACAGTGTGCCGCGCTTGCCAGAAGTCCCGAATTTGATATACCCTGCCTATCAACCCAGGAGACAAGCCATGGTTGATCAACTCAAAGCCATGCTGGGGCGCGAGCACGGTCTGGATGACGTCAATCTCGCCCTGCGGGACTACATTTCGCGCCTTAGCCCGCCGGCCGTCGGAGCGCTGCACGTCACCTGTGCGGACGAGAGCGAATTCGAATGCGTCGAATCTTTTCAGCGCTGGATAGTCGAGCCGCTGCTGCCCAACCTGCACTTCACGGAAAAGGCCCCGTTTCGCCTGGCGAATCTGGGCGGCCGCTACGAGTTTGGCGCCGTGCCCGTCGCGGAGGCGCATTTTGCCACTCCGGAATCGCGGCAGTCTTTCAAGGTCATGATCGTGAAGATCAGCGCTCATGTGGCCGTCAGCGGATTCGGCGCTGCGACGCGTTTCGGCGAAATGCACCGCTACGGCACTGCGTCTCACGCTTGCGGCGCACTTCATAAGCTCTTGGACGGCGCAAATGGCGCGTTCATCGACGACCTTCGCGCCGCATTTTGCGCCGGCGAGAAAGACCGCCTCCAGGTCCTGCTGGATGAGAAGCAAGTCGATCCGGCACAGCGCGCCTTCCTGTCAGCGATCGTTAACGCTCTCCTCCAGGCCGCGCGAGCAGTGCAGGATATTAAGAACCATGTGCCGGCCAGCCCAACCCTGTACCTTGTTCCGGCCTGCGTCACGCTCAATCGCCCGGAGCGCGATACGGAGTTCTTCTGCGGATTACACGTTTGCGACCGTCGCACTCCTGATTGTCGTTTTAGCTACTACGGCTTGAGCGACAATCCCGCGCAGTACCGCCTGGCGTGCGAACCGCTCGGCTTGCAGCTCACGGACGACGACGGGCTTCTCTGAATACGTCCTGTCGCTTGCGGGCGGAACGCCTCAAACGCCCCTATCATCTGGTTTGAACAGACTGTAGGGTGCTCACAGGAGGCCGACCTTGACTGGTAATCGAGATCTGTTTGGCGCTCGCGCCGGGCTGCGAACCCGCGGCGGGCAAGTCGAAATCTATCGCCTGAGTGCACTTGAGCGCGCCGGCTTCGGGCAACTCCAGCATCTGCCGTATTCCATCCGCATTCTGCTGGAATCCGTGCTGCGGAATTTGGACGGCCTTGCAACGCTTGAGAGTCACGTTCGAGCGTTGGCACACTGGACACCGGCTTCGACCGGCCAGCACGACATTCCGTTCATGCCGGCCCGGGTCGTTTTGCAGGATTTCACGGGCGTGCCGGCACTGGTTGACTTGGCCGCCATGCGCAGCGCCATGGACCGCGCGGGCGGCGATCCGCGGCAAATCAATCCGCAGATACCCGCAGATCTGGTGATCGATCATTCCGTCCAGGTCGACTATTTCTCGCGCGCGGACGCGCTGGCCCTCAACGCAAAACTGGAATTCGAAAGAAACCGCGAGCGCTACGAATTGCTGCGCTGGGGGCAGCGTGCTTTCGACAACTTCCGCGTCGTGCCGCCGGCCACGGGCATCGTTCACCAGGTCAACCTTGAGTATCTGGCGAAAGTGGTGCTCCAGCGCGAGCAGGACGGCCAGGTCACCGCTTTTCCCGACACCCTGGTCGGCACTGACAGCCATACCACCATGATCAACGGTCTGGGCGTGCTGGGTTGGGGGGTCGGCGGGATCGAGGCCGAGGCGGCCATGCTGGGCCAGCCCATGTTCATGCTGTTGCCCAAGGTGGTCGGATTTCGGCTAAAGGGAGAATTGCCTTCGGGCACGACGGCTACGGACCTGGTGCTGCGCGTCACGGAAATGCTCCGCCGCTTCGGCGTGGTCGGCAAGTTTGTCGAGTTCTTCGGGCCCGGCCTGAGCAACATGCCCATCGCCGACCGCGCCACCATCGGCAACATGGCCCCGGAGTACGGCGCAACGGTCGGGTTCTTCCCGGTTGACGATCAGACTTTGAGTTACATGCGCTTTACCGGGCGCAGTGAGGACGAGGTCGACCTGGTCGAACGCTACTGTAAAGAACAGGGCCTTTTCCGCACCGCCACCAGTCCCGAGCCGCGTTACTCACAATTGCTGGAACTTGATTTGTCCATCGTCGAGCCCAGTTTGGCCGGGCCACGGCGACCGCAGGACCGGATCGCGCTGTCAGCCATGAAGTCCGGCTGGCGCGAGTGCCTGGCCAGCGTTTTCGGCAAGGATGGTTCGACGGCCGCGAGCGAGGCGCCGCAAGTTTCTATGGCCGGGCAAAAATTCAGCTTGGGGCACGGTGCGGTTGTGATTGCGGCCGTCACAAGCTGCACGAATACGAGCAATCCCGCCCTGATGCTGGCGGCGGGCCTGCTGGCCAAGAAGGCGGTCGAACGCGGCTTGCGCGTTACGCCCTGGGTGAAGACCAGCCTGGCCCCGGGCTCGCGCGTCGTGACCGACTACTATGCCAAAGGCGGCCTGACGCAGTACCTGGATATGCTGGGTTTTCAAACGGTCGGCTACGGCTGCACCACATGCATCGGCAACAGCGGCCCGCTGCCCGAGGAGATCGCCAACGCAGTCACGGCGGGCGATTTGGTGGTTGCCTCGGTCCTGAGCGGCAACCGCAATTTCGAAGCCCGCATTCACCCACTGGTGCGGGCCAACTACCTGGCCTCGCCGCCACTGGTGATTGCGTACGCGCTCGCCGGCACGGTCGATATTGATCTGACGCGTGATCCACTGGGCCATGATGGGGACGGAAAACCGGTCTACTTGCGCGATATCTGGCCCAGCGAGCAGGAAATTCAGGACGCCGTTGCGCAGTTCGTCACGCCGGAGATGTTCAAGCAGCGCTACGCGGACGTGTTTTCCGGAGACAATCAGTGGCGCGGCTTGCGAATTCCCGATTCGCAAGTCTACGAGTGGCGCGAAGATAGTACGTACATTCAGGAACCGCCGTTTTTCGCCGACTTCTCGCCGCAGCCGCCGCGCGTGCAGCCGTTGGAGCGTGCGCGCTGCCTGGTCTTGCTCGGCGACAGCGTGACCACCGACCACATCAGCCCGGCGGGCTCAATCAGTCCCAAGTCGCCGGCCGGTCGCTACTTGCTGGAGCACGGTGTTCCCGTGGAGGAATTCAACAGCTATGGCTCGCGGCGCGGCAATGACCGCGTGATGACGCGCGGCACCTTTGCCAACGTGCGGCTGAAGAACCTGCTGGTCCCCGGCACGGAGGGCGGCGTGACCGTCCACCTGCCGAGCGGGCAGCAAATGAGCATTTACGACGCCGCCATGCGCTATCGCGAGGAGGGTACGCCGCTGCTCGTGCTGGCCGGCGCCGATTACGGCATGGGCAGCTCGCGCGACTGGGCTGCAAAAGGGACTTATCTGCTGGGCGTGCGGGCCGTCATCGCAGCAAGTTTCGAGCGCATTCACCGCACGAATCTGGTCTGCATGGGCGTCCTGCCGCTGGAATTCCAGCCCGGAGAGACGCACCAGTCGCTGGGCCTCACCGGCCACGAGGTGTTTGACATCCCGGGGCTGGCCGAAACGCTCAAGCCGCAGCAGCGTCTAACGGTGAGGGCGGTTCACCCCGATACCGGCCGCCGAACGGAGTTCGCGACAATCTGCCGCATCGATACGCCGGTTGAAATGGAGTATTACCGCAATGGCGGAGTGTTGCACATGGTGCTGCGCCGCATGCTGGCGCAGTCAGGGGCCGCAGCACAGCCGGCGCCGACGGTGACGCCACAGCACGTGTAGCTCGCGCCGGCGCCTGACGTTTGCCAGTGAGTAGGAGCCGTGGGTAGGTAACGTTAGTAAATAACGTTAGTGGATAACGTGAGTGGATAACGTGGGTGCCATGCCCAAGCTGAAAGCGCGGGCATGCCCGCGCTTAGCGCTTGGGCATGGCACTTGGCGTCAATGGCGCCTTGTGTGGGGCAATTGGCGACGGCATGCCCGCGCCCGCAACGCCGGCTTGGGCATGGCACCCGTCACATCTGGCACCCGGCGCATCTGCCGCCCGGCCCAAAATACCCTTGGCTACGCCGGCACCCAAGCCAGGTCGAGGATCGTGTTCGTCGGCCGCTCGGTGTTGAAGACCGCCTTGATTTTCATCCCGAACTGCGGCTCGCCTTCCTTGAGCCAGCTCATCGGCTTCGTACACACGCCCGGCAGCTCAACGCTGATCAGGTGCGTACCGGCCGGCAGCTTGAACAGTTCGCCCGGGTACTTCACGGTCGAGAATGTGTAGATCGTGCCCTGCTGCGGGGCTTCGACCCATTCCATGTCGTGCCAGCAATCCGGGCATTCGGTCCGCGGCGGCAGCCAGAGGCGCTTTTCCTCGCACTTAGGATTGGTGCAACGCGTGGCGAGGAGTTTCTTTTCACGCAGCCCCTTGAAGAACTTGCCCCAGCCGCCGTAACTGTGAATATGGAACCAGGTCTTTGGATTCTTGACGACCAGCGGTTCCTCATTGAGTACTTCTAGTCTGGAAGTTGGCCAATCGGTTGCCATGATTATCCTCAAGTCACCACGCTACCGAGTCACAACGGGACGGCTTCGTGCGCCCGCCTGGTGACTTTGTGACTTTGTAACTTTGTGACATTGCTAACGGGCCTAATCTGTCTACGGTCTTTCCAGAATCGCGCACGTTACGTGGCTGCCGGTGCCGGCGTGGGAGATCGCGCAGCCGCGCTTCGGGTTCTTCACTTGCAGACTGCGCCAGTCGGCCGGCTTGGTCTTGCCGTAGCGCTGCCAGAGCTTCGGGTCGCCGTGGAACTTGTCGTATTTGCCCTGGAGCTGCCACAGAATCTCAACCAACTGAAATACGCCCGTGGCGCCGACCGCGTGCATCGTGCCGATCAGGCCGCCCGACAGGTTCGTCGGCAGCCGGCCTCCGAAGTATGCGTCGCCGGACTCGATGAACTCACGCCCGCGGCCGTAGGGGCGCAGGCCGATATCCTCGTAGGTCTGCACGTCGCTGATCGTGAAGGCGTCGTGCGTTTCGAGAACGTCGAAGTCCTCGACCGGGTCCTTGATGCCGGCCATGTTGTAGGCCAGATACGCGGCCATGCGGGCGGCCAGGAACGAGCTGAAGCCGGGCCATTCCTTGCGCCGTACGCCATAATAGTCCTTGTAAGTGGATTCGTTCTCATTCGGCAGCAGCAGAATGGGCATGTGCCGCCGGTCGGCTGTACGCAACGTGTGCGAGCCGCCGCAGATGGCCGCCAGGCGGATCGGCGTGTCAGTCAACTTGTAAGCGGTCTTCTCGTCCGCCAGGAGCAGCACGGCCGCCCCGACGCTCATGACGCAGCATTCGAGGTACGAGAGCGGGTCGGAGACGATCTCGTTCTCAAGCACTTCCTTGACCGTGTACTTGCCCGGGTTCTGCGAGAACGGCGAGTAATAGGCGTACTCGTGGTTCTTGCAGGCGATCTTGGCCAGCGTCTCGCGCGGCACGTTGTTCTCATACTGATAGCGCTTGGCCATAAGGGCGTAATAGGCTGCGTACATCCAGCCCAATTCGCTCTCAAAGTCCTTACAGGCGGCGCTGGCGATGTACGAGTTGCCGACCTTGGTGGTTACCTCGTCCATGCGCTCCCAGCCGACGACCGGGACGCAGTCGGCATAGCCGGATGCGATGGCCTGGGCCGCGGCCAGTACGGACGTGCCGCCGGTCGCGCCGCCGGTCTTTACCTCAACGTTGCCGAGCGGGTCGAAGCCCAGGTAGTCATGGATCTTGGCCGCCGCGAGCAACTGATCGCCGAAGTGGTCGGCGAACTGGCTGTAAACACACCAGTTGACCATGCGGCGGTACTGCTCAGGATCGACCTTGAGGTCGTTCTCTTCAACCGCCATGCGCAAGGCTTCGTTGCAAAGTTGGCAGGTGTTCTTTTCGGGATAACGTTTGCGGAAGTCCGTTAGCCCGCCGGCGACGACGTAGACCGGCCGTTCGAATTTCGGGATGCGCAGATTTCCGGGGCCGAATTTGATCACTGACCGTCTCCTTTCCAGATGGGCCGGCGGCCGGACGGAACGCGAGGAAATGGCGCCGCCGCGCTTAGGGCCGGACTCGCGGGCCAGAAGGGTAAGTTGACGGGGCGGGTCGGGGTTGTCAACGGCAGGGGGCGAGCTCTTCAAAGATTGACCGGCATCAAGGACGCGCGAAATCTGAATTCGCAGTGCAAGCCAGGAATGCGCCACAGTAGTTAACGAACTGCTGGAGTGTCGGATGCGCAGGGTCGGAAAATCGCAGGAGTCGCGGGGTCGACCTAGTGCACGCCAGATGGCCCCGGATGGCAAAGACCGAGACGTTCGCGCGACTCGCCGATCACCAGCGCGACCCGGCGCGAATCAAGTTTCGCTCCCGGTGGACGCCGGCGCCGTCGCGAGCGCGTAAAATCTTGGCCCTATGCTCGATCAAATTCGCATCGTGTTGGTTTCGCCGAGTGGCCCGGCCAACGTCGGAGCCACTGCGCGCATCATGGCAAACATGGGGCTATCGGATCTGGCGATCGTAGCACCGCGCTGCGACGCCAAGGGCGAACAGGCGGTCGCCTATGCCGCCCATGGGCGAGCGGTGCTCGACGGGGCCGCGATCGTGGACGACCTGCCCGCCGCCCTGGCCGGCTGCACGTGCACCTTCGCAACCTCCTCCAAGCTCGGGCTCTACCGCCGACAGACGGCCATCGAGCCGGTCCGGGCGGCTGACGAGGCGCTACAGGTAGCGCGCAGCGGGCGCGTGGCGTTCGCGTTCGGCCGCGAGAATTTTGGCCTGCGCACCGAAGAGCTGCTCAACTTCGACCGCATCGTCACGATTCCAGCCGACGAGGGCTATCCGGTGCTGAACCTGGCGGCCTCGGTGACGATCATGTGCTACGAGCTGCGGCGGGCCTGGCTGGCGGCGGAGCAGTTGCCGGCGCTGCCGATGGCTTTGCACTCCGGCTTTGCCACGCATGAGCGCAAGGAACTGCTGTTCAAGCACTTGTTCGAGGCGCTGGATCAGATCGGCTTTTTCTTCGGCCCGAAGCCGGACCACCTCAAATACGCGCTGCGGCACTTGCTGGGGCGCGTGGACCTGAGCGTGAACGAGGCGGACATCCTAATTGGGATGGCACGGCAAATTCAGTGGTATGTGCGGCACCATCCTCAGCGGATCTGACCTGCCCTGAAAGCGCCCTGAATGAGAAGGCGAAGCGCTCCAGCTAGTCTATCGCCTGTGACGTTCGCATCCCCAACACGCGCGCCAAAAAGGCCCACTGGTCGGTGACCTCCTCGATGATCTTTGACGTGGGCTTGCCGCCGCCGTGGCCGGCCTTGGTTTCAATGCGCACCAGGATCGGGTTGTCGCAGTCCGGGGCTGATTGCTGCGCGGCTTGCAGGGCCGCGATGAACTTGAAGGTATGGGCCGGCATGACGCGGTCGTCGTGGTCGGCCGTGGTGGCCAGCGTGGGCGGATAGCATATGCCCGGGCCAATGTTGTGCAGTGGACTGTAAGTCAATAGGTACTTTAAGTCGTCCGGGTTCTCCGGCGAACCGTAGTCGGATGTCCAGGCCCAGCCGATCGTAAACTTGTCGAAACGCAGCATGTCCATAACGCCCACCGCCGGCAGGGCCGCCCCGAACAGCTCCGGCCGTTGCGTCATGCACGCTCCCACCAGCAGGCCGCCATTGCTGCCGCCGGCGATGGCCAGCTTCTGCGGGCGGGTGTACTTGTTGGCGATCAGCCATTCGGCCGCGGCAATGAAGTCATCGAAGACGTTCTGCTTGTTGTGCAACCGGCCCGCGTCATGCCACTCTTGGCCGTATTCGCCGCCGCCGCGCAGGTTGGCCACGGCCACCACGGCCCCCATCTCCATCAAGACGATGCGGCTGACGGAAAACGCGGGCGTGAGCGAAACGTTGAATCCGCCGTAGCCGTAGAGATAGGTGGGATTGTCGCCGTTGAGCGCGATGCCTTTACGATGAGCGATGAACATGGGGACGCGCGTGCCGTCTTTACTGGTATAGAAAATCTGCTGCGTCTGGTAGTCGGCGGGATTGAAGTCCACCTGGGGCCGGCGAAAGACGGAGCTGGTTTGCGTGAGCATGTCGTAGCGGTAGATCGTGCTCGGCACGGCGAAACTGGTGAAAGCGTAGAACGTTTCGGTATCGCTGCGTTTACCGCCGAAGCCGTAAGCGCTGCCGATTCCGGGCAGCTCCAGTTCGCGCAGCAGGCGGCCGGCGAGGTCGAACATGCGGACTTGGGCGTGGGCGTCCTTGAGGTACGAGGCGATGAACGTGTCATGCACGATGTTCACCCCCTGGAGCGTCTCTTCTGCCTGCGGAATGACCTCTTTCCAGTGCTCGCGTTGCGGCCGGCGCGTGTCGATGGCAACCACGCGGTTGCGCGGCGCGTCGAGGTTAGTCGTAAACCAGAACACCGGGC
>JAAYXS010000016.1 GCA_012515775.1 Phycisphaerae bacterium | reverse complement strand
TCCGCGGCGAAGAAGATGATGTCGCCCACCTGCGCTTCGGTCGCCGCCATCACCTGGCCCGTCAATTCCGGCGTGAAAAACTTCGCCACACCCGTTTGGAACACCGGCTGCCGCGGCTCAGCCTGCCCCTCCGGCGCCGCGACCTTCACCAGCGGCAGCCCGCCGGCGCCGATGCCGCGCATGGCCTCGGTCAGCGTATCAGTCTCCTTGCGGGTCATGTCGGCCCCACCCGGTACGCGGATGGCCCGCACCACGCCGCCCTTGGCGAGCGCCTCGCGGAAGACGGTGAAATCGGTGCGCGCCGCGATCTCGCTGATGTCCTTGATCCGCAGGTCGTAGCGCGTATCGGGGCGGTCGATGCCGTACTCAGCCATGGCCTGGGCGTACGACATGCGCGGGAACGGCGTAGGAATCTCCACGCCGAGCACGCTGCGCATCACGTGTGCCAGGCACCCCTCCGTTACGCGCAGCACGTCCTCCGGCTGCACGAACGACATCTCCAAATCGAGTTGCGTGAACTCCGGCTGCCGGTCGGCCCGCAGGTCCTCGTCGCGGAAACACCGCACGATCTGCATGTAGCGGTCGAACCCGCTCATCATCAGCAGTTGCTTGAAGAGCTGCGGCGACTGCGGCAAGGCGTAAAAGCTGCCGATCTGCAGGCGCGACGGCACGAGGAAGTCGCGCGCCCCCTCCGGCGTGCTCTTGGTCAGAAAAGGCGTCTCGATCTCGATGAAGCCCTGCGTGTCGAGGTAATCGCGCATGGCCTTGGCAATGCGATGCCGCGTGATCAGCGCCTGCTGCATGGGCGTGCGACGCAGGTCCAGATAGCGGAACCGCAGCCGCGTCTCTTCGTTCGTGTCGATCTCGTCTGCGATTTCGAAGACCGGCGTCTTCGAGGTCGAAAGAATCTCGACCTCGCGAACGAGCACCTCAACCGCCCCGGTCTTGATCTTGGGATTAACGAGCCCCGGCGGCCGCGCCAGCACGTCGCCGCGTACGACGATGCAGTACTCGTTGCGAATCGCCTCCGCGATTTTGTGGGCCTGCGGGTTGGTTTCCGGATCGAACTTGAGCTGCACGATACCCGTGCGGTCGCGCAGGTCGATGAAGATGATGCCGCCCAGATCGCGGCGCACGTCGACCCATCCGGTCAAAATCGCGCTTTGGCCGACCAGGTCCATCCCGACATCGCCGCAATAGCAGGTTCGCTGGTTGTACGGCAAGGCCACGTTACTCTCCTATAGACGCCGGCTACAAACAGATTCGTTATCTTAACACGCCTTGCCCCCCCTCGGATAGAGATTATCGGCGAAGGACGGGCGGGCAAGTTTGCGGCGGAGCGGGCGAGGGGTACAATCCGGCCTGTGGCGGCGGTAAATCTTTCTCCTTAGGAGCACGCTCATGAAGCGGCGAGTGAAATGTTGGGTGGGAGCGGTTGTCGTTCTGTTTTGCACGGGCGCAGTGAAGGCCGAGACGCTGGATTCAGTAATCAAGGCGATCACTGATAAATCCGAGAGCTATCAATCGCAGCAAGCCCGGATGATTCGCGAACAGCATTTTGAGAATTCCCAAATGAAGGGGTCTTCCGAAACGAATACGGCTTACGAGTGGCTCAAGCAGGGCGACAAATTCCTGTATCGCATCGAAACCAAGAGCAAGACCACGACCTCCATGGCAGGGAAGGAACGGACGCAAGAGACAACGACCCTCACAGTTTACGACGGCGAGTACGTCTGGATGCTGTCCGAAATCGGCGAACAGAAGAGAGTCCTGAAGACACGCCCGACCACCGAGCCCACGTTGGCGACCAACAAGGCGTTCTTCGATAGTCTAAAGGAAAGCTTCGAGCTGACATTGCTGCCGGACGAGACTCTCAACGGCCAGGCCACCTGGGTCATCCAGGCCACGCCGCGCCAGCCATCGCCGCAAGAAGGCATGCCGAGTGTGCTGGTCCTGAATTTCGATAAGGACACGGCCGTTAACTTGAAGACGGTGGGCAAGGACTCCGGCGGCAAAGAAGTCATGACTATCAGCACGAAGGACGTAAGGACAAATCCGCCGCTCGCCGCCGACCACTTCGCCTTCAAGGTCCCCGAAGGCGTCGAGGTCATAGACATGACGGACAACCAGCCAGCACAGCCGCAGACTCAGCCGAACGCTGCAAAATCCGAAGAGCCGAAACCGGCGGAGACGCCCAAGAAAGTGCCGGTCAAGCCGGCGGTCCCGAGCAACCCGTAACGGCCTAAACCATGCGCATTCGGTTGGCGCACAGCCCGGACCCCGATGACGCCTTCATGTTCTACGGATTGGCGCAGGGCGCCATTGACGCCGGTCCGTACGAATTCGAGCACGTTCTGGCCGACATCCAGACGCTGAACGAGCGCGCCCAGGCCGGTGATTACGAAGTCACCGCCATCAGCGTTCATGCGTATCCCTACGTCTGCGACAAATACGCGCTGACGGCCTGCGGCTCCAGCATGGGGGACAAATATGGGCCGCTGGTTGTCAGCCGCGCGCCTATGACCGTCGCCCAGCTTGGCGGCCAGAGCATCGCCGTTCCGGGACGCATGACAACGGCTTTTTTGGCGTTGCAGCTTCTGCTGGGCAAGGACGGTTTCACGCCGCAGGTGGTCATGTTTGACCAGATTCCGGCCGAAGTGCTGGGTGGCCGGGTGGCGGCGGGCCTGCTAATTCACGAAGGGCAGCTCACGTACGCTCAGCAGCGGCTGCACGCGGTAATCGATCTTGGCGTGTGGTGGGACGAACGCACTGGACTGCCGTTGCCGCTGGGTGGGAACGTGATCCGCCGCGACCTCGGTCAGCAGCGCTGCCGCGAGATCACTGACATTATCCGGCGCAGCATTCGCTACGGGTTGGAGCACCGGGCCGAAGCGGTGCGCTACGCGCTGCAGTTCGGCCGCGGGCTGGACACGGAGTTGGCCGATCGCTTCGTGGGCATGTATGTAAATGAATGGACGCTGGACTACGGGCCGCGCGGGCGTGAAGCGGTGCGCCGGCTGCTGGCAGAAGGAGCCGCGGCCGGGCTAGTCCCGCCCGTATCCCGGCTAGATTTCATAGACTGAGTCGTACGCGCACAGGCCCGATGGACCGGCCGGACGGGTGAACGGGCGGGTGGCCGGGCGGGTGGCCGGGCGGGTGCCATGCCCAAGCTGTAAGCGCGGGCATGCCTTTCGTCGTAAACCGCTATCACAACTCGCGACGGGACCATGTCCGGAAATCGCCTTCTAATGACTGACTGAGCCCGATAAACCGAGAATGGGTTTCGGCGAAGTCGTCGCCGCCTCACCAACTTGAGCTAGCGCTCGAAGTCACGCCTCCGACTTCTCTTTTTTTCTTGCCAACGCGGCGCACGATTGGCACAATCGAGTAGGCTCAGCCACCTACCCGCAACCGTCAGGAGGAGAGAGACGTGTCAACGGTCAGTAAGCTGTGCGCAATCGCGGTATGTGCCTTCGTGGTCGCGGCCTGGCCTGGCCAGTCCCTCGCGGCCGTTTCTTTTTACGGCGCCCCATTGCAGATCGAGGTGAGCAGCTCACTCGGCACGGGCTCGTACACGGTCGAACTGGAGGACTTGACGTGGAACCCGACGTCGCAAAGCGCGCTTTGGGTTCGCAACACGCCACTGCAGATTACGGACGAAGCCTCCGGGCAACTGCTGGCGACATTCAACAGCCTGACGCTCCGGCTCATACGCGGCAGCCGAATCGACATAATTGCGAACTGTCGGGCCGGCGCGGCCGACACCACAGTCGAGTTGCACTCTGGGCATCTGGGCTTCACGACCATCTCGGCCGCGGCGGCGCTGGGGATGGCCTCGGCAACGGTAAACATTGCGGACTTGGACGGTGACGGGGCCGCAGTGACCTGCGTCGGCCCAGCCGGGACCGGCATTCATCGGTCGTACATCAACCAGGCCCTCGGCTCGGGCGCGATGTTTTCCTCGCTGCTCGGATCGATCGCGGTCGGACCGGGTGCATCGGGCTCGGCCATTCAAACTGACCCGGCCTCCGGGTACCGCGCGGTGGGCGCGGCAGTCAGCAACATGCGCGTGCTGGTGGCGTTTTCCTTGACGGCCAACGACCTGGCCGGCCTAAACTCGATCTTTGCCATTCAGCCGCTGCCGGCGGATGTCGCTTTGGATAGTGATGGTGACGGCCGCCCGGATTTCATCGACGGATGCCCTACTGATCCGGCCAAAATTGGGCCGGGCGTGTGCGGCTGCGGCGTGGCGGACATCGATACAGACGCAGACGGCGTACCGGACTGCATCGATAACTGTCCAACAATTCCGAATCCTGACCAGGCGGATTCGGACGGCGACGGCATTGGCGACGCTTGCGACGAGCTGGAGATATCAAAAGGCCCGGTGGAGCCGCTGCCTCCGGATGGAGCTGGCGAACATGGCCATTCCGCTACGGACGCTGCCGAAGCGCAGCCGGCCTCCGGGAAGGACTCCGGGAGCATAGGGGGTGGCGGCAGCGAAGGCTACGGAACGGGAAGCGCGCTCGATGATGATATACCTCCGTCGGACGCGGAGCTGATAGCCGTTTTTCCGGCTTGCGGCCCGACGGCGTTCGCTTCAGTCTGGCTGACGGTTCTCGGCATGGATGCCATGCGTTCGCGGCGGCGGCGGTAAGGGCCCGCCATATCACGGCGACCGAGCTCCGCGCAAGGGCGAAACCGGCGGGTTAGAATAGCCGCCCATGCACCGTGACGCGCCGTGCGCGGCGCCCGCCAACGTAACGCGCCAGAATCAGCCTGCTACGGCGCTGCGCGCTCGTGCAGCCGCGCGAGCCGGAGTGCTCTACGGCGTGGCGGCCTATGGTTTGTGGGGGATATTCCCGGTCTATTTCAAGGCGGTCCAGAGCGTCCCGCCGATGGAGGTGCTGGCCCATCGGATACTCTGGTCGGTTGTGTTCCTAGCGCTGCTGCTGGCGGTGGTGCGGAACAACGGGACAGTCGCGGCCGCAATCCGCTCGCGACGGGTGCTGATAATACTGTGCGTGACGGCGCTGCTTATCGCGTCGAACTGGCTGGTGTTCATCTGGGCGGTGGCCAACGGGTATCTCCTGCAATCGAGCTTAGGGTACTTCATCAACCCGCTCCTAAGCGTGCTGCTGGGACTGGTCTTCTTGCGAGAGCGGCTGCGGCGCTGGCAAACGGTGAGCGTCGTGCTGGCCGGCGTAGGGGTTGTGTATCTGACGATCGCGTCGGGCGAGGCGCCGGGGATTGCGTTGGCGCTGGCGGGAACGTTTGCAATCTACGGGCTATTACGGAAGATCGCGCCGGTGCCGGCCTTGGCCGGGCTGGCAGTCGAGACGGCCATCCTCGCGCCCCTAGCGTTGGCTTACCTGGTGTGGGAGATGACGCACGGGCGTGCGGCGTTCGGCAGCGCGGGGCTGAAAATGAATCTGCTGCTGATGGCGGCGGGCGTAATCACCGCGACCCCCCTTTTGTGGTTCACGCAGGCGGCCCGCCGGCTCCGGCTGGCAACGCTCGGGTTCCTGCAGTACCTGGCTCCGACGGGCCATTTCCTGCTGGCGGTACTGGCTTATGGGGAGCAATTCACGCAGGTCCACGCTATCGCGTTCGGCTGTATCTGGGCGGCGCTGATCATCTATTCAGTCGATACGATGCGCGCGGCCCAAGTGCTGCCGGTCACCAAGCCGGAGTAGGCAGATTGCGCTATTGCCGAGCTTTCCTTGCTAAGGCTTGACGGGGGCGAACGACTGCACGTCGCCTTTGCGGACGAAGAAAATCTCGACGCGCCGGTTACGGGCGCGATCGGCGCCCAGCGGGCGCTCGGCGCCGTAGCCCATGACGCCGAAGCGCTCGGCCGAAACGCCGGCCTTCACCAGAACGGCTCTCACTGCAATGGCGCGGTGTACCGAAAGATGCCAATTGCTCGGGTGTTGGGCCAGCGTCTCGGGCTTGGTGATAGGTGCATCATCGGTGTGGCCGACGACGATCAATTCAAAGTCGCGTGGCAGAGCGCGGTTTGTGACCGCCGCCAGTTCGTGGAGCGAAGCTTGTGCGTCCGCACGGACTACGTCGCTGCCCGACTCGAAAAGTTGATCGTTGGCAAAACTCAAAGCCCCGCGGCTGCGGTCATACCAGACGCGGTGCTGGAATTTGGCGACAAAGTTTTGCAAGGCAGCGTCACAATCGGGCGGGAGAATTGAGGGCGGCGCATCCGGGCGGGCCAGGGGCGTGCTGGCGCGCTGCTCGATCAAGGCCAGGGCCTGGTCGCGCTGCTCTTGCACGGACTGTAGTTGCTCGCGGACGGCGGCCGCTTCGGCTTGGGCGGAGGCGGCGCGCTGCTGTTGAGCGGCGAGCTGCTCGGACAGCGCCGCGCTGCGGGCGCGCTCATCGCGCAGGGCGATTTGGGCCGCGTCGCGCTCTGCTTCAGTTTTCTGGAGCTGAAACTCAGTCTCGCGTTGCTGGGCGGGTAGGCAGCCGAGCGGCCAGAGCGCGCAGCCCAGCAACAGCGCCGCCAGATATCCGCAGCGTTTCGCAGGAGATTGCACGTGGTCTCCTCCTCGTGGCTAACCGAGGGACCTAAGGATCGAGGGGTCAAGGGATCAAGAACGCACCGAAAGCGATCTGCGCTTGATCCCTAGATCCCTTGATCCCTCGATCCCTGTTCTTAAACAGGGGCGCCGAGGCCCCTGCCTACCGCCGCATGAAAACGCGGCCGAGGAGCATCCCGACCACGGCCGAGACGACTACCAGGCCGCAAGCCGCCGCCAGGAACGGGTAGAAGTAGTGCGCCAACAGCGTGGCGTAATCGGGCAGAAAGCCCTGCAATACGCCGCCGACCACCGACCCCGCCAGCCCCAGCAGCAATAGCGCCGAAACGAGAAATCCGGCAAACAGACCTTCGTATTGATCGATCACCTGCGCGCGAAGCGGAGCGACTACCTCCAGTGCTTCGACCGGGGCGGCCGTGGCCAACGCAACCGCCTGCGGCTCAGCCGCGGGCGCCGCCGGTTCGGGAGCCGCCTCGGCGGTCTGCGGCTTGGCGCCGCTTTCGTCTTCGCCGGGGTAGATTTCGTCCAGCAACTCGGCGCCGAGGGAGGTATCGTCGGACTCGCGCGTCAGGTCCAGCAGGCCGGAGCCGCTGCTGCCGCCGCCTTCGAGCGAAACCTGGTCGTCAATCGGCCCGGTCGTGATCTGGGTGGCGGCCATGGGATCGGCGTCGATTTCGAGTTCGTCGTCATCAAACACGCCAATGCCGCTGGCGGTTATGACCGTATCCTCTTTCTTCTCTTCCTCGATCGGCTCAAGACCGATGATGCTGGTTCCGCCGGAAGGGAGCGAAGGCGTGGCCAACTCCGGAATCTCGGGTACCTCAGGCACCTCAGGTTTATCGTCGACCGCGTCGAGCAGCGGTTCAAACTGCTCAGGCGGCTTCTTGCCGCTGCCGGCCAGTTGATCGACATCCTCGGCTTTGAAGAAGATTTTGCCGGCATCGCGGAATTCGCGCAGGCTGCCCTCGCGGACCAATTTGCGGACCTGGTCCTGGGTTTTTCCGAGCTTCTCGCAGACCTCTTCGATGGAGTAAAACGGTTTCGCCATTCAATCGCTCCTAGCGATGTTGCTCATCAGGGGTGGAATCGGGCAGTGCGAGGGCGGGCGCGCTGGTAGGGGCGTCCTGGGCACGCTGCTGCGCCACAAGTTGCTGCACCATGCGAAAATCGGGCGGTGCGCTGTTGAAATCCTTGAGATAGCGGTCGTAAATCCAGGTTCGGGCTGCGCTCAGACGGAGCTTCCGCGCCCCGTTAACGTTGTCGAACTCGTAGCACCAGATCGTGCCCTGGTCGATGTCCAACATGAACAGCCCGTAACGGTTGGCATCGAGCTGGCCGGTGAACGCGTAAACACCGCGCGCCCCCGCCAACGACGGAACCTGTGCCAAGGCCGCCGGCAGCATGCTTTGGCCGGGTTTAAGCCACAGGCCCAACGCGATGGCCGAAAGGGCAATAGCGATCAGCCACAGAACTGGTTGGTTGCTGTGCCGGTCAGTGTTCATAGCCGCCAATAGCGCCTCGGTTCCCTATCCGCCCGCTCCTGCCGCAAACCATGGTAGCGACGGAGGTTGTGGCCAGCAAGGCGCGGGGCCCGGGCCCGGTCGTCCGCCATAGCGAACCTTTTATATCCGTTGCAAGCATTTTACTTTATTCTCTTATTCAGGCGCCCCCGCTGGAAAGGTAATGAAGAACCTTTTATACTGCCGACACGTACTAACGTACGTAGAGCGTTTAGGCGCCGATGGTTGCGCGATACGCCCAGACCGCCGCACGACGCGGCTGGACTTCGCGGCTTCGGTGCGTTACTGGAACGTCCGGGGTTTTGATAATACGTTGAGCGGGAATGCTCAACCGGGTTCGAGAAAAAGGCGCAACATCATACTCCAGGGTTTATAACAGACCGCTAGATCATAAGCGCCTTTCGCAGAGCCCCTGACTTTAACACCAGTCTCGCAGCCGCCGTGTTGCTGGCTTGCTGAATGCCCCGATTCGCCGCGGCGAATCGGAATCTCAGAGTTCGCCCACCATCGCGCCCGGATTCCGGGGCGCGCAAACCGTCGCCCCGCTTGTAGTTACAGCAGACAAGCGGATGAAAAATGCTTACCACAACATACCCTTTGGCCGATGCCGGCACCGGCACGGTCGTGCTGATGCTGCTACTCGGACTGGCCCTCGGAGGCGCCGCGACCTGGGCCTATACCTGGTGGCAAGCCAAACGGGAGACCAGCCGCCAACGCGCTGCTGCTGCCAAGGCCAAGGCTGAAGCCGAGCAGCAGGCCGCCGACATTCTCAAAGCCGCTGAGGTCAGCGCGCAGAAAAAACACATCGAGGCTTTGCAGCGCTTCGAGGCCGAAACCGCCGAAACGCGCGCCGAACTCAAGGCCGCCGAACGGCGTTTGGCCAAGCGCGAAGACGCCTTGGATAAAAAGCTCGAGGTCCTGACGACCAAAGAGCGCAAGATCGAGCTGGCCGAGCAGAAATTGGCCGAACGCGAACGCGAAATCGAGCAGAAGAACGCGGCCGCGGACGAGGCCGTAATCCAGCAAAAGAACGAGCTCTTGCGAATCGCCCGGCTAACCCCTGAGCAGGCCAAACAGCTCTGCCTACAGCGGATCGAAGGCGAAGTCGAGCGCGAGGCGGGCGAATTGGTTGACCGGATCATCTCGCACGCCGAAGAGAACGCGCGCGAGAAGGCCCGCTACATAACCATCACCGCCATTCAGCGCTACGCCGCCGAGCACACCTGCGAAACTACCGTCGCCACGGTGGACGTACCTTCCGACGACATGAAGGGCCGGATTATCGGCCGCGAGGGGCGCAACATCCGGGCGTTCGAAAAATCGACCGGCGCGACGGTTATCGTCGATGACACGCCGGGGATCGTAAGCGTCTCCTGCATGGACCCGGTGCGTAAGGAAGTTGCCCGCCTGTCGCTGGACCGCCTGATTCGCGACGGCCGCATTCACCCCACGCGCATCGAGGAACTCGTGGCCGAGGTGACCAAGGAGGTCGACCAGCGGATCATCGAGGCCGGCAAGGCCGCCGCGGCTGAGGTCAACGTGCAGGGCATACACAAGAAGATCATCGAGACGCTGGGCCGCCTGCAATATCGCACCAGCTACGGCCAGAATGTTCTGCGGCACAGCATCGAGGTCTCGTTCCTGTGTGGCATGATGGCCGATGAGCTCGGGCTGGAAGGCCCGCTAGCCCGGCGCTGCGCCCTGCTGCACGACATTGGTAAGGCTCTCGATCACGAGCACGAGGGGGCCCACACGCGGACCGGCTACGAGTTCGCCCGGCGCTTCAATGAACCGCCGGCGGTGCTCAATGCCATCATCGGGCATCACGGTGACGTGGCGGCCACGCACCCGTATACGCCGCTGGTGGCCGCGGCGGACGCCATCAGCGCCGCGCGCCCGGGTGGCCGGCGC
The DNA here is from genome assembly GCA_012515775.1 of Phycisphaerae bacterium. Classification (GTDB taxonomy): domain Bacteria; phylum Planctomycetota; class Phycisphaerae; order UBA1845; family Fen-1342; genus JAAYXS01. The sequence goes on along the minus strand of JAAYXS010000016.1, from coordinate 2,392 downwards.
GAATCGCTGGAGCGTTACATCAAGCGTCTGCAGGACCTGGAGAACATCGCGACCTCGTTCTCAGGCGTTGACTTGGCGTATGCCATTGAGGCCGGCCGCGAAGTGCGCGTGATCGTCGACGCCTCGTCGGTGGACGATTCGGCGGCTCTGAAGCTGGCCCGCGACGTCGCCAACAAAATCGAGCAGGATATGGTGACGTTCCCCGGCGAAATAAAGGTGACGGTGCTGCGCGAACTGCGCGCTACCGAATACGCCATTAGCGGCCGCCACCGTTCTAACGGCTCCGCGAACGCGTCGTAATTTGCACTTAAGCCGGCGGTGCGGGTGGCCCAGGAGCTCGCTCAATCCGTTCGACGCTGATATCGCGGTAGTAGCCTTCGGAAATGAACTTCGCGCAGTCCGCTTGCGCTTCGTTCTCGGTGTCATAGCTGCCGAGCGTCACGCGCAAACCATCCTTTGACTTCGCGCGTACGCGCCACTGCTTGGGTTCACCCTGCCATTTTGTGTTCATGCCCGAATCCTGGAACGCCCGGCCCGTGTGCCGGGCCTTGGGCGGCAAAGCTCGTCGCTGCGCAAAATTGTATAAAGAAGGGGGAGGACGGAGTCCGGCCTCCCCTTTCAGTGGTTTATGACCGTTTTAGTAGCGGCTGCGACCGCCACGACCGCCCCCGCCGCCGTAGCCGCCACGACCGCCGCCGCGATCCGGACGCGGCTTGGCCTCATTTACTGTCAGGGCCCGCCCGCCGTGCACCTGCCCGTTCAAGGCAGCTATGGCGGCCTCGGCGGCCTCACCCGACTCCATCTCTACGAAACCAAAACCTTTGCTTCTACCGCTCTCGCGGTCTTGGATCACCTGCGCGCTCTGCACCGTCCCGTGCGCCGCAAACAGCGCCTCCAGATCGGAGCTGCTAACGTTGTAGCCCAGGTTACCCACATACAGTTTCTTGCTCATCGTTTTCTCCTATCGATGGCATTGTTGACCCGATCTTTTGCTTTCAGGGTCGTTGAAAGCGGCCGCAAATTCCGGCCGGGAAGGAAGGAAGCGCTCTCAGCAATCGGGACTTGAACACACGTCAGGTAACGCGAGCTTCAGCGAACCAACCGCCGATATTGTAGGCCACCGGAGAAAAAAATTCACCTCTGCGGATTTTTTTCTCGCTTCAGAACCATGATGCGGCGCTCGGTCATCTCCTCGATGGCGTAGCGCACGCCTTCGCGCCCCAGGCCGCTGTCCTTAACGCCGCCGTAGGGCATGCTGTCCACGCGCGTGCTCGGAACGTCATTGATGACCACGCCGCCGACTTCGAGCTCCTCGTACGCATACCAGGCATGCTCCAAATCGCGCGTGAAAACGCCGGCCTGCAAGCCGTAGCGGCTGTCGTTGGCCGTTCGTACGGCCGCCGCGAAATCATCGAAGCGCGCCAGCACGGCCACCGGCCCGAAGACTTCCTGGCAGCTCAGGGGTTGCCGCGGGTCGACGTCCGCGACGTAGGTAGCCTCCACGCAGGGGCCGTGCCGCCGGCCGCCGCAAAGAACCTTGGCGCCGGCCGTTACGGCGTGGGCGATCCACTGCTCGACGCGCTGCGCATCTTGCAGCGTGATGAGCGGCCCCAGCGCGGTTTCCTCATCCGCGGGATCGCCCAGCGCGAGCCGTCCGGCGCGCTCGACCAGCTTGGGAACAAGAGCGTCATAAATATCCCGGTGGATGAGCACGCGCTGCACGCTGATGCAGCTCTGGCCGGACTGATAGAAAGCGCCCAGCGTGATGCGGTCAGCCGCGTAGTCCAAGTCCGCGCTGCGATCGACGATGCAGGCCGCGTTGCCGCCCAACTCGAGCGTCACGCGTTTGCGACCGGCCTGGGCGCGGATGTCCCAGCCGACTTTCGCCGAACCGGTGAAGCTTAATTTCCGGATGCGCTCGTCGGTAACCAGCGGTTCGGCTTCCGCCCCGCTGCATGGCAGAATCGAAAAAGCCGCCTTGGGCCAGTCCGTCTGCGCCACCATCTCGCCCAGGAGTACGGCGCTGATCGGCGTCGCGGAAGCCGGCTTGAGAATCCACGGACAGCCGGCGGCGATCGCGGGGCCGATCTTGTGGGCGGCCAGATTCAGCGGGAAATTGAACGGCGTGATGAACGCGCACGGGCCGATGGGGAAGCGGCGCACCAGCCCCTGGTAGCCTTCGGCTCGCGGGCTGATGTCCAACGGCAGCCACTCGCCGCCGATTCGCACTGCCTCTTCCGCGGCGATGCGCAGCGTGTCGATCAACCGCGTCACTTCTCCGCGGGCGTCTTTGATCGGCTTGCCGACTTCAACGGTCAGCACCTGCGCCAGCTCCTCGCGCCGTTGTTCGACCTGCCCGAGGAGCTGTTGCAGGATGGCTTGCCGCCGGTGG
>JAAYXS010000003.1 GCA_012515775.1 Phycisphaerae bacterium | reverse complement strand
GGGCGCAAGAGCTTCGAGCGTCCGTACGGGTTGGCGTGGCTGCTGCAACTCTCGGCCGAGCTCCACGAATGGGACGATCCGCAGGCGCGCGAGTGGGCCCGCACACTCGAACCGCTCGAGCAGGTGGCAGTCGAACGCTTTTCGGATTGGCTGCCGAAGCTCACCCACCCGGTGCGAACCGGCGAGCACACACAGACCGCGTTCGCACTTGGCTTGCTGCTCGACTGGGCACGGTCGCGCGGCAATCGCGAGTTCGCCGCCCTGGTTACCGACCGTGCCTTGGCCTATTTCCAGAACGACCGCGGCGCGAACCTGGCCTTCGAACCCGACGGCCAAGCCTTCCTCTCACCCATTCTGGCCGAGGCCGACGTGCTGCGGCGCATTCTTCCGCCCCCCGAATTTGCCGCTTGGCTCAGCGCGTTCTTACCGGATCTGAAGGGCGGCGAATCGCGCGACTGGCTGCCGCCGGCTGTCGTGAGCGACCGCACCGACCCCCAGCTCGTGCACCTGGACGGACTCAATCTCTCGCGCGCCTGGATGCTGGAAGGCATCGCCTCCGGCCTTCCGGCAGGCGACCCGCGCATCGTAACTCTCCAAGCAGCGGCCCGCGCGCATCGGCAAGCCGGACTGGCCGCGCTGGACGACCAACAGTACGAAGGCGGGCACTGGCTGGGCAGCTTCGCGACGTATCTGGTCACGCGCCGTGGACTTTGAGCGGTGTGCCGCTGCGCCGAAAAGCGCGAACGGGTGCCCACCCTGCGCAGCCCGTCAATAGCCGGACTCGCGGCGAATGCACGCCCGCGCTGCAGCCTGGGGCGTTGATCAGCCCCCCGTTATCAACTGCACGAACGGATCAATGTCGAAGACGTTTACGTTGCCGTCTCGATTGCAGTCCGCCCGGTTCGCATCGCAGTCCGGATAAGCCGCCGCGTATGCCGCGGGCTCTGTCAAGGCCAGCACGAACGGATCAATGTCAAACACGTTCAACGCGCCGTCGCAATTAAGATCGCCCAGCATCGCTTCCAGCCCGCACGCCCGGTCGTAAATCACAACCGCGTCCAGGCCCGCTTCGGTGAGCGAGTTGTTCGGCGTGTCGTTAATCGAGAACCGCATCTTGAATTGCGCCGTCAGCGGCACGAAGTCACTTACGCGAATCTCCTGTCTGACCCAGCCGCCCGACCCGGAAACGTGCTCAACCGCCGTCCAGGTCGTCCCGTCGTCCGCGGAGAACTCGACGTCCAGAAAGTCCTGTGCCGGCGGAAGCCCATCATCGCAATAGGCCCAACGCGCGTAGCGCACGTACACGTCGTTCATCCCGCTGATGTCAATCGTTGGCGAAATTAAACGCGTCGGCCCGCCGTCCACGTCATACGCGCCGCCGCGATTGTCGGTAACAAAGCATTGCCCCGAACCGTCGTAGTCAGCTACCGGTGCCCCCACCTGGCCCGTCCCGAGCGGTATGGCCCGCTCCCAAGCGCCGGTCGTCAGCCCCGGATCGTTCCAGACGGTCCAGCCCTGATCGGCTTCGAAGTCGTCCGTAAACAGCGTGGTGGTCGTCGCAACGATCGAGGTGAGGACCTGCCGCGGCGCGTCCTCCGGCAGGTAAACCGTGTCCTCCTGGTCACCCATGGCGCTGAAGTAGTATTCCGGCGCTGCGCTGCAGCCCGGCGGCGGCAGAGTGCCCACATAAAGCCCGTCACCCAACGGAACCAGCGGCACAACCTCATACTCGCCGCCGGAATAGCGGTAATGCAACTGGCCGGAATCCGCCACATAGCTTTGAATTGCATCGGCAATGCGCAGTACGATCGGCGTGGGTACGTCGGGCGGGATGAATTCGGGCCAGCCGTTCGGCAGCGATAAGTCCAGCGCCCGTAGCGGCAGTCTCAAGGCCGGATCGCCCAGCAGGACCATCTGCTCGAAGATGTTGCGTGTGTGGTCGTGTGTTGGGCCGAAAGCCGGGTCGCCCAAAATCGCCCATAGTGCATCCTGCCAAGCCGGCCCCACCTCCCAGATTTTCTTCCTGAAAACCGCCTTGAAAAAGTAGTTCTCCATGCGCCGCGAGGACTCCCAGGCCTCGTAGCCGCTCCACCAAACGAAATTCGAAGCTGACAGGTACGCCGCGGCGCCCTTGTTCGCCGCCCGCAGCCAAGTTTCGCCGAAGCACTCGTCATAGTCATAGTGGGCGGTGTTGCACGACCAGCCCATTGTCAGCCCGTATAGCCCCTCATTGGTCAAGGCATTCACGTTTGACTGGCTGAAACTGGGCGACGACCAGCCGCCCGAGCCGCTGTGACCAAAGTACACGGTAAAGAGCACGCCGGCGTTCACCGCCGCGGAAATGTGCGCCGTGCTTCCACCGGCCGCGGCATACACGCGCGTGACGGTGAAGCCGGCCGGCTCCAGGAAGCTGCTGATGATCATTTCGTGCAAGGTCGACGCCCCCGCGGTCGGGTCATCAGTGGCCAGCATCGCGGCCCGGCGAACGTAATTGGGATCGCTGAAGTTGCCCGACTCGACGCAGATCGTCTTGTCCACTACTTGCTGCAGCATGTTGACGCTGGTTACCGAGAACCGGCCATGGAACATATCCGGATACCAGTCGTCCCCGGCGTCCATGCACGCGTAGGGCAGGTCGGTCGTGGCCTGCCGGCTGCCCTGTCCCACCCAGTGTGGAATAGTCGTGCCGGTCGAGGTCGCCCCACTGGTGTCGCCCACGATCAGCAGAAATTCCGGCGCGTCCGGCGTACCCCAGAGGCTTTGAATATGGGCCTTGATGTCCTGGCGGCTCGTGCCGGGGGGTACGCTGTAGACGGATACATTGAAACCTCTCGACATCCGGTGATTGATGAATTGCGTCAGCGGAGCGCTACCCACGTACTCCGGCGCGGACACGATCAAATAATTCCTTTCCTGCGCCAGCGCTCCACTCGCCGACACGAGCAACAACACACTCGCTAAACATCCGCAAATATGGCTGTGCCCGGCTCGCCGCGTATTCATACGGCTCTCCTCGCCCCCAATCCGGTGTCTTATCTTTTAGGGCCTTCAATCCACGACCTGCTGGTGGGCGCGCCGGGCTGCCGGCGTGGACCTCCCGCCAACACGTTTCAGAATAGCAGACGCGGACAAAAAAAAGCAATCAAAATTTGCGTGTCCTTAACAGGATAACCAGGAAGGCGCCCACCCGGCGTTTCCTTGCTCCGCTTGGCTCGCTCCCCCACAATGGCCCCGTATGCCCGAACAACCGCTACCAACCCCCACACCGGCGCCCCCCGTACCCGTCCACCCGGACGAACTCGAGAATCTGCGCTGGTCGGCCTTCTTCGGCAATGACCACCCGGTGGAGCTTGAAATCGGCATCGGCAAGGGCGGGTTCCTTTTGCGGCGGGCACGAGCCTATCCGCAGCGTAATTTTCTCGGCATCGAATGGTCCAACGAGTTTTATCGTTTCGCGGTCGACCGCATGCAACGCTGGAACGTACGGAATGTCCGCATCCTGCGGTCCGATGCTAGTTACTTCGTCCGCGCCAAATGCCCGCGCGACTCCCTGCTGGCGTTGCACGTTTACCACCCCGACCCCTGGCCCAAACGTCGCCACCACAAGCGCCGCCTCTTCCAAAAACCGTTCGTCGACGTGGCAGCCGCCTGCCTGATCCCCGGCGGCCGGTGGGCCGTGCAGACCGATCACGCCGAGTACTTTGAAATAATTCGCGACCTGTTGCTGAACCATCCGGAGCTGGAGCCCATCCCCTTCGACGATCCGGATTTCGGCGTCGC
>JAAYXS010000173.1 GCA_012515775.1 Phycisphaerae bacterium | reverse complement strand
CGCCATCCAAAAATCGGCGCCCAGGAGCCGGACATTACCGCTAATAAGCGCAACTCCATTCGTGACAAACAGTTACGACACTTTCCGCCAGCCTGCTCGCAGACGCCTCACTTACGGTCCGTCATGCGGCATTGGGTCCACGGGCGCCGGAACGCTCCGGGACGGCTCCAACTCGGTCGGCTCCGCTTCCGCCCGCTGTTGCCGGGTCGGCAGCTTATCCAAACGAGCCTTTAGCAGCATATATAGTTGATTAAGCTGCCTGTCCAGCCGTTTTTCCAGTTCCGTCACGCCCTTCTGCGATTTCTCGTCCTGCCGCGCCGCCGCCCGCCTGACGGCCGCCTCAATCTGCTGCCCGTAGCGCCCGCGCTGGGCGTTCGCGCGGGCCGTCACATCGCGGTAAATGCGCCAGGCACGCTCCTGCTGCGCGCCGTTCAGCTTGTATTTCGCGATAAACCGCCTCACGTACCCCGCCCACGCATCCTCGCTGACCGGCTGTGACGTCGCCCGAACTGGGCCGCGCTCAGTCTCGACCGCCTCCGGTTCCGCCGCCTGCCGCCCTGCCCGCTCCGCTCGTCCCGCGGCGCCACCCTCCTCCGCCGGGCCTTGCGCCAGCCCCGCGCCAATCTGAATAGGATCTTCTTCCAGCCCCCAATCCAGCGGATCCCAGTCCCCCTCGGCCCACCGCTGACTCTGCACGTACAGATCGTCCATGCGCCGGTTCGCCGCCTCCACGTCGTATAGCAGTGCCTCGGCTTGCTCCGGCCTCAGATGGCTTGCGAACTCCTGCGCCGCCGCGTTGATCCGCTCGCGCGAATCCAGGAAAACCGGCTCGGCCAACTGAGCCCAGCGTGCCACCTGCTCGGGCGTGAACGGCTCGCCCGCGGCCCGCGTCTGAATCGCCTCGACCGAGTACTGCATGATCCGCCCCGAATGCCGCACAAACAGGTCGTTCGATTCCTGGATCATCGTCTCGCGCATAATTCGCTGCTGCTCGTCATCCAGCGCATACCGCTCGGCCAACAGCCGCGCCGCAATGTCGAACCGCTCGTTCGGCCTCCAGGGCGGAACCTGGTCGACCTGGCGCATCATCTCCATCGCGAAACGATCGGGCTCGGATGTCCACCCGTTCCGCTCGTACGTCTTTTCCATGGCGCTCGTGATGTACGCGCTGTGGGTGTCCCAGTCGCTCAGGCTCCCCAATGCCCGGAACAGCCGCCTTACGTGGTTTTGGATGCGCCACTCCGAGCGGTCCTCCGCCTGTTCCGGCGGCTGCCCGGCGGCGGCCAACACCGCCATTCCCACCGCCAACATCGTCACGATCCGCCTCATACACGCTCCCGGGCAGACAGAACCCGCGGCCCGTAGTACGATTGTTGCCGCAGGAGTACTGCGATTCAATGGGCGCTTTCCGCGGCTAGTATCGTCTTCGGATCGCGCTCATCTGATTGATCGGGCCAAACTGTCACTGCTCCTGTAGCGGAGGTTCGTTGTGCCGCACATAAAAGCCTTGATCCTGCGTGCCGCGGGCATCAACTGCGATCTCGAAGCCCAACACGCGTGGGAGCTGGCCGGAGCCCAGGCAGAACGGGTGCACGTTCGCCGCCTCATCGAACGCCCCCAACTGCTCGCCGAATACCAAGTCCTCATGATCCCGGGCGGCTTCAGCTACGGCGACGACATCGCCGCCGGCCGCATCCTGGCCGCTCAGCTCAAGCGGCATTTGTTCGAACCAATACGCGATTTCGTGGCCTCCGGCCGGCTGGTCCTGGGCGTGTGCAACGGCTTCCAGGTGCTCGTAAACGCCGGGCTCCTGCCCTTCCCAGACGACGGCGTACCGCCGGCCGCCGCATCCCAGCGTGCCGGCTCTTCGGAAGCGGCTTTGACGAACCGGGCGCAATCAACCCCGGGCTGCGCGGCGCTTGCCGACGTCTCCGCTCGGCTAAGTAGCCTACGAACCTGTACAATTTCCTACAACGAGCCGCCAAGTTTCCAGGACCGCTGGGTGAACCTGCGCGCCACGACGCGCTTCTGCGCCTTCCTCGACCCAGGTCGCGAATACGAAATGCCGATCGCCCATGGCGAAGGCCGGGTCCTGTTCGCCGACGAGCAAACCCTGCAACGCGTCCTCTCCGGCGGCCTGAACGCCCTGACCTATGTCGCCCCGCCCCCGCATGCAGGCGTGACGCCAGACGCCCCGATCAACCCGAACGGCAGCGTCGCTGACATCGCCGGCCTGTGCGACCCGACCGGTCGGATTCTGGGTCTGATGCCCCATCCGGAGCGCTTCGTCTACTGGACGCAGCACCCCTGCTGGACTGCGGACCGCGAGCGCCTTGCCGATCGCTGCGGCGCCGAGGGCGATGGCCTGGCTCTGTTTCGGCGAGCGGCGGCGTATCTCAACGCCTGAAAAAACCGCCGAAAACGTACCAAGACTCGCGCCCTCACCGCTATTCGGCGCCATTGCTTCACCCGCCCTCGGTTGGCACCCGTTGGCCAACTCGACATCGTCGCATGCCATACCTATGCTCCTGAATTCAGGAGTCATAAATGAGCAATGCAGACGACACCCGCCGTGCAATAGCCGAAAGCCTCAAGAACGTTATCGACCCGGCCACCGGGCGCGACGCCGTCGCCAGCGGTTTCGCGCGCATCGCCTACTGCGAAGGCGTGGCCAAGATCACTTACGAGCTGCAGCCGCAGGCCGCCGGCCAGGACCGCCAGGCCGCGCTTCGTGAGCAAACCGAGGCGGTGGTTGGGAGCGTGCCGGGCGTTCAGCGCGTGAACGTGGAATTTCGCATCGTCGAGCGCCGCGCCACCGACGTCATACCGGGAGTAAAGCACGTAATCGCCGTCGGGGCCGGCAAAGGCGGCGTCGGCAAGAGCACGGTTTCGGTGATTCTCGCGGTCGGCCTCCAGCGCCGCGGCCTGAAGGTGGGATTGCTCGATGCCGACGTTTACGGTCCGTCGCTTCCGAAACTGACCGGAACCGAAGCGGCCGAACCGGAGATCGACGAAGCCGGCCGCGTCGTGCCGCCGGAGTTCGGCGGCATCAAGATGATCAGCATGGGGCACCTGGTTTCGCCGGATCAGGCAGTGATCTGGCGCGGCCCGATGGCCCAAAAATACGTCAAGGAGTTTCTTGATCGCGGCGCGTGGGGCGAGTTGGACTATCTGCTCGTCGACCTGCCGCCGGGCACGGGCGACATTCCGCTGACACTGGCGCAAAGCATTCCCCTTACCGGCGCCGTAGTAGTCTGCACGCCGCAAGACGTGGCGGTGCTGGACGTGCTGAAGGCGGTCCGCATGTACCAGAAGCTCGGCGTCGAGCCGCTCGGCATGGTCGAGAACATGAGCTATTACGTCTGCCCGCACTGTGCGGCCCGCGACTATCCCTTCGGCCAGGGCGGCGCCGAGCGCGCCGCAGCCGAGATTGGCGTTCCGTTCCTGGGCGGCATTCCGCTGAATATCGCGATCCGCGAGTTCGGCGACGCCGGCCGGCCGTTCGCACACTTCACCGATACCGCCCCGGAGGTCGTGCGGGCATTGGAACAGGTCGTCACCAACCTGGTCGAACGCGTCGGTGCCCTGCGCCGCGCCCGAACCCCCCTGCCGCAACTCAAGGTCCAAAGCTGACTTGTCGCAAATCGGCCGTCATCGAGCCGGCGGCGCGGCTAGACTAATAGCGGATAGACATACTGGAGCCGCGCGACCGGATGGTTTTCACTCGCGGCGGTTCTCACCTGTGGCACTGCCGTCCCGGCAACGGCTGATTGTCCCGGCACTGCCGTTCGCTGCCGGCCGACGCTTGTGACTCCGCTATCCACTCGCGACTCCGCCGTCTCGGCCTGATCGACATTTGCGGCGCCATTGCCTGCGTGGCTGACACTTGTGCCGCTGTCTCGGCCGTGGCGGCTCGCCTTTGCACTGCGGTTTGGAGCATCGGGTCATGCCTCGACCAGACTTCAAGCACCGCGACGCAGTTTACCAGACTCTGTGTGCCCAGATCGTGCGCGAAGCGACCGACTTGCAGAGTCTGGCCGCCTCCGCCGCCCGCCTCCTGGGGCACCCGGACGTGTCCAGTGACCCCATGCTGGGCGCGATGCTGCGCGGCTTCATTGCGGAACGCGAGGCCTATCTGCGCCAGGCCAGGGTCCTGGCGCACCCCGAGCAGGCCCAGGACAAGTCGCAGCTCAAAAAGCCTTTCGAACAGCTCGGCAGCACGGAGTTCCCGACCAAGGCGCGGGTGCTTAAGGCGCTGCTCAGCTCGCGGCATGAATTCGAGGTCTCGCTGGCCGAGTACAACGAAGCCGACGCGCGCCGCGCCCTACAAAATATAGAGGACCT
>JAAYXS010000172.1 GCA_012515775.1 Phycisphaerae bacterium | reverse complement strand
GGCCACGCGGCTTCAACCGCGCTCAGGAGGTCCTCGCGCGAGAAATCACCGATGGCGATGATCTCGACTTCATCGATGTTCTGGAGTGCTGTGAGAGCCTTGCGTATTGCCTCGGCCGTCTCCGGGTGGGCGGGCGAAAACTCGGTCAGGCCAATGAACCCATCCGGCACGTAGGCCGCAACTTCACCGGCCTCGATCGCGAGCCGGAGCGACTCGGCATATTCTTGTCGCAATTGGGCCGCCCGCGCGCAAGCCTGTGGCGATGTTTGCGGCCGGCGGAGCAATTCCGCCTGAAGTTCGATGAGTTGGGGAGCATACTCAGACGGCCCGAAGGCGAGTAGTCCGGCCTGCACCGAAGGCCGGGCCTCCGCACCGGCTGTGCGGCGATTCACAAAGGGATATATTTCGCTCGCGCGATAGGTCAGGTAATCGCGGATTTCGTCGACGGTGTGCAACTCCGAACCGACCGCCATCAAAGCACTCATGGCCTGCGCTTGCATGGCCGTGGCCGTGATCTTCGTGCCAATTACGGTTTGCTCCTGGCCCGGGACGCGCTTCAGCACGACGCGCAATCCTGGGCGGAGTTCCTTTACTTCTACGTCGAATCCTTCGATTGAACGGGGCGTCTCAAACGCCTGAAGCGCCGCTTCCCATTGGGCCGCAGTTGGCCCGGCACTACCCGCCCGCCACGGCTGGTCTCGATCGGCTGCTTCCCGGTGAGAAACGACGACCTGCCGCGCGTGCAGCAGTCCCGCGGCCGCAGCCTGAACATCGCGAACCGGGAGCCGCCGGATCGCAGCACGTTCGAAGTCATCCAGCAGCAGATCTCCCGCAACTATGTCCCACCAACCGAGCTGCAAAGCACGCCTGCCGAAGTCCGCCCGGCTCCATAACCTGCCCCGTCTCGCCAGGGCCCGCGCCCGGTTAAGTTCGATCTCGTTCGGAACACCCTTAACCGCCCGCTCAATCTCTTCCGTTACTGCGGCGCGCGCCTCTGCTGATCCCGCCGTTTCGAGAACCAGCATACCGGCGCTGCGCCATTGCTCGCGCCGCCAGCGCGGCGGTGCATAACCCATCTCCGCCAGCCGGCGCGCCAGCGGACCATCCACCGGATTACACAAACGGTGCATCAGCACATCGATGGCCGCATTTTTCAAGTCGCGGGCTGGCGGCGTCAGCCACGCGATCGTCACATCGCCGGCCGGGGAATCTTGCGTAGCTGGGCTCGCCGCGCCGGGCTCAGGCAGCGGCGCTTCACGCACGTGCGGCGGCTGCCGCCATTCCAGCGGCTCGAACAGCTCGCGCATGCGAGCGAGCGTCGCTTCCGCATCAACATCGCCGACCACCAGCACCAGCGCGTTCCCCGGAATGAACCAGCGCCTTGCAAAATCATTGACCGCGTCCGCAGTCAGTCGCGGTAGCGAGTCCTCGGCAAAGGCCGGCCGGCCGTACGGGTGACCCTCGAACAACTCGCCGGCCACCTGCCGCGCTGCGCCATTGCCCGGACCGCCCGCGGCCGCGGACTCGCGCTGCATGGTTGCCACCGCAGCCGCCACAGCCTCCGCTGAGGCCGACAAGCGCTTCATTCGCGCGGCTTCTGCTTCCAGCGCTAACTGCACGCGATCGTTCGGTAGCAGCGTGGCGAAATAGCAGGCGTCCTTGAGCGTCCGGCTTTCGACGCGTCCGCCGGCGGCAGTCAGGCGCTCGCTCGCCTCGCCGCGGGCCGCCAGCACGCGTCGCGTTACGTCGCACAGACCCAGCGAATCCGCGGGATCAGCGGCCGAGCCGACCTCGAACCAGAGTTGCACGCTGGCCAATGGCGACCCGCGCTCTTCGACTACCCCGAGGCGGAGGCCGTTTTCAAGACGTTCGAAGCGCGGCTGACGCTCGCCCTCCGCTGCCGCGCCCACAGCAGCCCGAAGCAGCAAAACTAATCCGACGAGGCTGCAAATCCGCACGCGTGCATCGGCGCTCATGGCGTTTTGACGCTTGCCTCGCCTGCTTGCACCGACCTGAGCAACCGTAAGAACGCCTCGCGCGCCGCGGCCATGGTTTTGTCCGGGCCGGTCCCTTTGAAGAACCAATTGCCGTCCGGCATTTCAACGATGCCGCCGAGCAGGCGGTATTGGCTGGGGCTGCGCTCGCCAGTGCCGCCCATGGTCCTGCTGACCATCATGTAGCCGCTCACTTCGACGAAATGCACCTTCAGCCCGCTTGCCTCGAATGTTTCCTGCGTCGCTACGGCGGGATCGAGCGGCTTGCCGTCAGCGTCGGAGAACTGCCCGACCCAACGGGCGATGTTGTCCGCCACCGTCCCGCCGCTGCCCGTGAAGTGGAACACCGCCACCTCGCCCGGCCCCTCGCCCTCCGCCCCAGGGATTTCGTACTGCGCCAAGCGGAACGTGCTGGCTGGCCGAGCCGGCTTCCAGTCGAGCGGCTCGTCCCACTTCAGCGGAACTCCCGGTTTCATGTCGCCTGCCGACGGCATGCTCGCCGCCGCCGCATTCAAAGGCGGATGACCGGCCGGTAAGTTCACCCCCAAAGTCGCCGGCGGCACCGACATACCGGGCACAGGCGGATGCCCCGGTGGCAACATGGGAAGTGCGCTGCTGCCGGAAGGCGGCCCGGACTCTGCCACCATTTTCTGGATTGCGCCTAGATCGCTCGGCGCCGGCTGCGTCGCGGGAGGGGCAGGCGGCTGCGAAGCCTTAGAAGTTCCCGTTCCGCCCGCGGGAGTCGTTCGATCACAGCCGACGGCCACAGCCAATCCGGGCACGACGAAGGTCAGAAATAGCAGGCGTACCCCACGTCGGTTCATCGTCATCCTCTCAGCGGTCCGCATACCGGACGTTATGGCTCGTCGCACGCCCCTGGTATTAGACCAGCAAGATACCGGACCTGCACGTTCCGCCGCCGCCATTTTCTCGCCGTTTTTGCTTAATGCGGCGAACAGCACTTTGCGGGTGCCGTTTGTAGATCGCAGATGAATTTACCGTACGACTGCAATCAGGCCGAGCTTTCGTGGTATAACACCGGGCGTGAATTGCGCCTGCGCATGCGCTGGCTGCACGCAACCTCTTGATAGCACCGAGGTTACACAAATGCCCCTAGGCGAAGCCCTGGTCGCGAAAGGCCTGATTACCCGCGAACAGCTTCAAGAAGCCGTCGCGGAGCGTTCGTCCGCTTCAGAACGCCTGGATCAGCACTTGGTCCGGACCGGACTAGTCCGGGAACGCGACATCCTGAGGGTCCTCAGCGAAGAACTCGACATTCCCATCGTCGAGCCGGACGAGGCCGACGTCGACCGCGAGCTCCTGAAGGCCGTGCCCAGCCGTCTGGTCCATAAGTACGGCATCATTCCGATATCGCGCAACGGAAGGGGCATCCGCGTCGCAACCTCTGATCCGTACAACGTTTACGCGTTGGATGAGCTCCGGACCTGCATCAACACGCCCATCGAGCCCGTCCTCGCCTCCAGCACCGTCATTCACAAGCTCATTAAATCCTTCTACGGCGTCGGCGGCGAAGTGCTCACGACGCTGGTCCAGGAGCGCGGCGAGCTGGAGGTCGTTGACGAGCACAAGATCGAATCGGCCGACCTCGACGTGCAGATGGCCCAGGAGGCCTCGGTCGTCAAACTGGTCAACGAGATTCTCCTCGAAGCCATCGATCAGCGCTGCAGCGATATCCACTTTGAGCCGTTTGAGAACGATTTCGCGGTCCGCTATCGCGTCGACGGCGTGCTGCACGTCGCCAATGTGCCGCCGGAAATCCGCCGCTTCCAAAACGCGATCATCAGCCGCATCAAAATCCTCTCGAACCTGAACATCGCCGAGCGCCGCCTGCCGCAGGATGGCGGCTTCAAGATCAAGGCCCACGGGCGTGAGATCGATTTGCGCGTGAGCGTGATTCCGATGGCCTTCGGCGAAGGCATCGTGCTGCGTATCCTCGACCGCTCCGCCGTCCGCCTCGACCTTGAAACGCTGGGCATGGACGGGCAAGTTCTGGAATCGTTCACGGAGTGCATCCAGCGGCCACACGGCATTATTCTGGTTACCGGGCCGACCGGCTCGGGTAAGACGACGACGCTGTACGCGGCGCTCAAGCGGATCGTCAGCCCCGAGTTGAAGATTTTGACGATCGAAGACCCGGTTGAGTACTACCTGGAGGGCATTAACCAGACGCAGACGCTGCCCAAGATCGGCCTGACGTTCGCCCGCGCGCTGCGCAGCTTCCTGCGGCACGACCCGGACGTGATCCTGGTCGGCGAAATTCGTGACTTGGAGACGGCCGAAGTCGCAATTAACGCCTCGCTGACGGGCCACCTGGTGTTCAGCACGCTGCACACGAACGATGCGGTTACGGCGACCACGCGTTTGCTGGATATGGGCGTCGAGCCCTTCCTTGTTTCCAGCTCGATTGAGGCGGTTCTAGCGCAGCGCCTGGTGCGCACCATCTGCAAAGAGTGCAAGCAGGAGTGGAGGCCGTCGCACGCTCGCGAGCTGCCGCCCGATTTTGAGCTGGGGCCCAAGGATAAGCTGTACAAAGGGGCCGGCTGCCGCGAGTGCCACAACACCGGCTATGCCGGGCGGCGGGCGTTGTTCGAGCTTCTGGTCATGAGCGACAACCTGCGCGAGATGGTCATTAAGCGCCAGTCGGCGTCGCAAATTCTGAAAGCGGCCCGCGAAGAGGGTCTGGTGCTGATGCGCGAGGCCGGCTGGGACCTCTGCCGCCGCGGGTTGACGACGCCTCAGGAAGTGCTGCGCGTCACCAAGGCCTGATCCGGAATCCTGCCATTCAAATGCGACCCGACCGCACTGCGGCCGGGTCGTGCGTTAAATGCGGTTTGCGATGGCGTTCGGCAGTAGCTGGTCTAGCGGCGCCGGCTCGGCCGGGGTAACCGAATCTTCATAACGCAGAGGCTCAGGAAAATTAGCGGCAGTACGGAGAGCATGCCTTGGCCGCAGAGCAGTTGTGCTCCGCAGGCATTAAACGGGTCGCAGGCGTCGCCAATTCCGTCGCCGTTGCTGTCAGCCTGGTCGGGATTGCTTGTTTCGGGGCAATTGTCCTCGGCGTCCGCGATTCCGTCGCCATCCAGATCGTCCGTGCCCGGTTGAGTACGGCAGGCCGGGTCGAGACTCTCGTCCTCGTCTATAAGGCCGTCGCAGTCATTGTCCACGCCGTCGGCGCAATCGATGACCTGACCAGGATTAGCGCCTGGAGCTGTGTCGTCGCAGTCGGCGGCGTTCAGAACGTAACCCGGCGGCTGTTGCCACGCCGCGATTCCATCGCTTGGCACGCCATAGCCGTCGCCGTCCGCATCGCGATGCCAGATGGGCGGCGGGCCGTACACGTCTTCGTCTATCTGCCCGTTACAGTTGTTATCGAGGCCGTCGCGAACTTCCGGGGCGTCAGGATTCCAGTCGGCCCGGGTGTCGTCACAGTCGCCGTTGTTGTCGACCTTTCCGGGGATGGGCGCGCAACTGTAATCGGGGACGGATTCAGGGTCGCCATACCCGTCTCCGTCGACGTCGGCATACCAGGCGGTCGCGTCCGCCACAGTCACCGTTACGGCGCCGCAGTCGGTTGTGCCGCAGTCTCCCTCGCCGCGGACGTAGTACGTGCTGGTGGCCCGCGGGAATACTTCCAATGCGGCGCCTTCGGCCAGGTAACCGTCACCGCAGCCCCGCGAATACCACACCCAGTCCGCGTTGCTGCCGAGCGCGCCCTTTACGACGGTCAGAGTAGCACGGTCGCCGGGGCAGACGGAACTCGGTTCGACGCTGATCTGCGTGGGCGCCTGAGAGATTGAATTCACCGTGAGCTTGTAACCACGCTTGCGAGCGATGTTGTTGGTCTCGTCCGACTCCGCCACATCGTCACGCGCATCGATAATCCAGCCAATCCAGTACTGGCCGGCCGGCAGGTCGTCAGGAAGGGGGCCGAACCAATCGCAGGCTGCGCTTTGTTCCCCGCCGATGCTCATAATCGTGCTTCCGATGAAATGGTCGGCCGCGCTGATCTCAGAGTCCTGCGAGGCGTAGAAATCGACTTCAAACTGCCCCGAAGGCACAGTTCCGGCATTTCGGATAGTGCAATGCACGTCCAGCTCTGCGCCGGGACAGGCCGCCACCGGACTAAAAGCACTGGTTGTCTCGCCTCCGTCGAACAAGTCCGGAGGAACGACGTAGCAGATCCAGACTTCGAGCTGTGCCAGCTCCGCCATATCGCCGAAACTCTCATCCCACACGTCCAGATACCAGCCCTGATTTACGGGCTCGCCGTCGAAAAACGACTCGCAAATGCGGTCCAGCTCGATGTCCTGATCGTTCTCCACGTCGTCGTCCCAGCCGCCGTCCGTGCGGCCGGGATTGGCATCCCACAGCGCCCAGCCCTGGCCGAGCATGTGCTGGTTGGAGTTGAGCTGTATGCGAATATCCGAGCAGTACATGGCGCTGCCGGAACCATCGCAATGCTCACCGGCGTCTTGAATCTTGAGTTTGACGCGGACCGCGGTCACCACGGCGTGTTCCGGAGCGGCGCTGATGTTGATGTCGGCGGCTGCGAACCCCTCGTCGGGTATGCAGATGTGG
The DNA here is from genome assembly GCA_012515775.1 of Phycisphaerae bacterium. Classification (GTDB taxonomy): domain Bacteria; phylum Planctomycetota; class Phycisphaerae; order UBA1845; family Fen-1342; genus JAAYXS01. Next base: position 3,568 of record JAAYXS010000172.1, on the reverse strand, counting down.
GGGTCCGGCGTGCACTGCGCGCAGGCATACACGTATTCGCAGTCAAGCGCCAATAAGCCCGTACCTGCATCGCCGACATACGCCTGCACAGATGTCGTCAATCCACTCAGGCAGAGTAGAGGGCCCGTCAATAGCGTTGCAAGCCTGAGCATTCGTCGCGCGTTCATTGCGGCTCCTTTCCCATACCGCGGCCGTGCAATAGAGGGCTGGCGAACCGTTGGGTCGGCGACGGTCCGGCAGCGCGCGAGTGTGCGGTCGGGCGCACCGGACAGAATGCACTCCCACCTCTGGACTTGTAGGAGCACCAGCGGTTCAGCGTCAAGCACTGGGCGTCAAATCAACAAATTGGTAATGGCCAGATGATTACTCTGTAATATGGAGACTGGGGCTACAGACAGGAAGAATGCGTGAAATGAAGTATTGTGTGCCTTGAACGCGTACACTACACAAATGTAATCCCAACTGCTTCGAGCCCGTTTCTTCCCAGGTTAGGCCGCGTCGCCCGGAATATTGTGATGAGCAGGGTGAAAGCGTGGGTGCGAGGGTTACGCAGCATTCGCCCTCTGGGGCGCGAGCCGATAACTGGAACAGGAGCGGGCTGTCACAGAGCAGATGTGGGCGACAAAAGTCTTGGTTATCCCATGCCGATTCGATATAATGAGCGCAACCGCTCCCGGTGCCCCGACCATCGCACGCGGGAGCGGGCCCGTGCTCCACCGGTGAAACCGGGCCTGGACTAGGCACCCAGGCGGCCGCGGGCAAGGAGTGAGAGGCATGAAGCACACCACACCGCGACGCGCACGGTCAGCCGTGCGCAACGGGAAAACGCGCGCGTCGCGCCGGGGGATTGCGACGATCATCATCGTTTTGGCCGCCTGCGGCATTATGGCAGCATGGTTCGCCACGCGCAGCGGAGCGCCCGGCGGCTTGTGGCGCCTGCAGGTTGACACAAAGCTGCGGTGTGAATCGCGTTTCCCTGCCGTACCGGGCGCCCTCGCCGGCTCCAACGTCCTGTTAATCACGTTGGACACCACTCGCGCGGATTACCTGGGCTGCTATGGCGGTTCGGTGCAAACACCGGCGCTGGACGAACTGGCCCGACGCGGGGTGCTATTCTCGCAGGCCATCACGCCCGCCCCGATCACGCTGCCGGCCCACGCCTCGCTCCTGACCGGCCTTTACCCGCACCACCACGCGGCACGTACCAACGGGTTTTACCGGCTGGAAGACACCCACAAGACGCTGGCGCGTGAACTGAAGAACGCCGGCTACGCCACCGGCGCGATAGTCTCCGCGATGGTTTTAGGTTCGCGCTACGGCCTCGATGAGGGCTTTGACAGTTACCACGACGATTTCAGCGACGCCACTCCTGTTCCGCAGGGTTACGAGGCAGAACGAAGAGCCGACCGCACCACTGACCGTGCCGTCGCGTGGCTGCGCGCGCATTGCGGTGGTGCCTTTTTCCTCTGGGTGCATTACTTCGATCCGCATATGCCGTACGATCCGCCGCCGCCTTATGCCCAACAATACCCCCAAAACCCCTACGCCGGCGAAATCGCGTTCATGGACGCACAACTTGGCCGCCTGCTCGACGCCCTGCAGCAGCTTGGCTTGGGCGACAACACGTTGGTCATCGCCGCTGGCGATCATGGCGAAAGCCTGAACGAGCACGGCGAGGCGGCTCACGGCTACCTGCTTTACAACCCGACGGTGCACGTGCCTCTGATCATGGCGTGCGGGCAGCGCCTGGGCGGCGGCGTCCACGTTCCCGGCCTGGTTTCACTGACCGATGTGATGCCGACCGCGCTTGCCCTGCTGGGCCTGCCGCCGCCGGAGGCCGACGGTGTTGACCTGACCAGGGTCAAGCCCACCGGCCCCGTCTACTGTGAATCGTTGTACTCGCTGGTCGAGCAGGGCTGGGCGGCCCTCTTTGCTGTGTACGTCAATCAGCAGAAGTACATCTTCAGCCCTAATCCGCAGCTTTTCGACTTGCCGGCTGATCCTCCTGAATCGCGAAACCTCGTCGCCACTCAGCCTGAGACCGCGGCCCGCATGCAGCAGCGCGTCAGCGACTTTTTCGGCGAAGAGTTAAGTCGCCCCGGCGCGCCGGCGCCCATGGAGGAGCTGGACGACGTCGAGATCGCGAAATTGCGGTCCCTCGGGTACGTTGGCACGCGGGCCCCGGATGATTTCGCAGACCGGCCACGACCCGATCCAACCGTCCTGTTGCCGCTATTGCAGAGAATGCAGTTCGCCGCGTCCGGCGCGCTGGGGGGACACATTCCTTTCCAGGACGCGGTCAATACTCTTCAGGACATCATCCAAAACCGGCCCGATTTCCACCCAGCCTACCAATACCTGGCTGACCTGCTGAATGACATGGGCGACCTGGAGCAAGCCGCCGCCATCGCCCGCCGCGGCTTGGAAATCGCCCCCAACAATACCGCCCTGCTATTGTCGCTCGCGCAGGTCGAGTCGCAACGCGGAAACGCGGACGAGGCCGCAGACCTCTTTCGCCGCGTGCTGACCGCTTACCCCGAGTCATTTGACGCCCAGACCGGCCTGGGCCTGGCGCTGTTGGGTGGCGGCGACTCCGGCGATGCTCTGGAAGTATTCACGGATTTGGCGGAAGTGGCCCCGTCCGACCCTCACGTGTGCGACGGCCTGGCGCGAGCCGCGATTGCCTCGCAGCGCATGGACGAGGCGGTCGCAGTGCTGACCGCGGCAATAAAGGACCAGCCCACGGTCGTCGCACCGCGCTTGGCCCTGGCTGCGATTAAGCGGACGCAGAAGCTGTGCTGGCAAGCTGCCAAGGTTCTACGCGAGGGATTGGCGCTGACGCCCCGGCAGCCGCAGTTGACGGACGCCCTCGCCACGACGCTATTGCAGACCGGCACCCAGTCCTACGACCCCGGCGAAGCGGCCCGCCTCATGGAACGCCTCTGCCAGCGCACACAGTACAAAGAGCCGCAATTCATGCTGACCTTGAGCGCCGCGTATTACCACTTGGGCCGCGCCGAGGAGGCCATTTCGGTAGCGCAAACCGCACAGCAGCTTGCGGCCATTGCCGGGTACGATGCGCTCGCCCAACGCATTGGGCGGGCCGTTGAACGCTACGCCCAATCCGGCGGCTAAATCGCCGGCGCCGAGCCGCGGCGCCTCCGCAGAATTTTCACGTCTGCGCGCGACAATCCTACATGGACCAGGGCGCGGCAGCGGATTACATCGTCGTCGGCGCCGGCCCCAACGGGCTGGCCGCGGCCATCACGCTGGCCTGCGCCGGCCAACGCGTCACGCTCTTTGAGGCCGCAGCCACCGTCGGCGGCGGCGTGCGCTCGGCTGAACTCACGCTGCCGGGCTTCACGCACGACGTCTGCTCGGCCGTTTACCCGCTGGCCATCGGCTCGCCCTTCTTTGAGAGTCTGCCGCTGGCGGCTTACGGCGTCGAATGGATTCAGCCGGGATATGCGCTGGCCCATCCGCTCGAAGGAGCGCCCTCCGTGGTGTTGCAGCGCTCGGTCGAAGCCACCTCCGCGGCGCTGGGGCGCGACCGGGCCGCGTACAGGCG
>JAAYXS010000015.1 GCA_012515775.1 Phycisphaerae bacterium | reverse complement strand
GGGTTCGAGTCCCTGCGCCGCTACTTTTGATTTTTGTCGGAGCGATCCGACGTTCTGCTGCGGGCACACCACCGTGCGGCCGTGTCGTTTCCGCCCTCGGCCGTTGATGGCTGCCTTTCTGTCCTCGCGTCTCCTGCTGCTGGAGGGTTATGTTGTGCGTACCACCCAAGCGAGGATTACGCGGCGCGAAACGCTCAAGTTGGGGGCTGCGGCCGTGCTTGGCGCGGCGATGGGGTCGGCGTCGGCGATGGCGGTCGATGGGGCGTTGGGCGGGCCCTCGATTCACGTTTACTCCGACTATGGTTGGCTTCGGGGGTTCAGTGTCGTTCCCTCGTGGGGCGCGCGGATCGAGCAGGCCTGGTGGGACTACGACGGCAACGGGCTGGACGGACAGGGGTTCCATCCGTTCTTCACGGCCGAAGGCAAACTGCGCGGCGGTCTGGAGTTTCTGCGCGAACCGCCTGCCGTGCCTGCCCCCGAGGCGGTGGTGAGCTAGGCATGCTGCTTGTGGCGTCGGGTGCGGCGCGCCCGGCGGGCGCATTGCGCCGCCGCGGCCAGGGGCAACAGCATGACGAGCGCCGACGGCTCGGGCACTGACGTCATGGACACGGTCGGCTGATTGGTCATGCCCCAGTGGCTGGCCAGGATTGACGCGTCGCGCTCGTCGACCGCGCCGTCATCGTTGAAGTCGCCGGTGAACCATGAGACGTCGGCGGTGTCGCGCCAGTGCAGCGCGAGGATCGATGCGTCCTGGTCGTCGACCACGCCGTCCTGGTTGGCGTCGCCGGGGATCGTGTCGGACACCCGTTGATAGTGGTGTCCGTTCCGTAAACCGCATCTATCTTTTTGGTTTGGTGAGATGCCATATTGCTGGCTTTCCAACGAGGGAGGTCAGCGATGGCACGAAGGCAGCGGGATTTGGCGAAGGAGGCGCGGTGGCGGGCTAGGCTCGGGCGGCACGCAACGAGCGGGCTGTCGGTGCGGGAGTTTTGTCAACGCGAGCGGGTCGCGGAGTCGGCGTTCTACTTTTGGCGTCGGGTGATTGCCGAGCGGGACGACGCGAAGGCGGCGCCGGCGGCACGGATAGCGTCGGCGAAACGCTCGGCGTCGGCGGCGGGTCGCACGCTGCCGGCGTTCGTGCCGGCGGTGGTGACGGGCTTGCCCAGCGGCGGCGGGGCGCTGGCGATCGAGTTGGCCGGCGGGCGGGTGTTGCGACTGCCGGAAGCGATTTCCGCCGCGCGGCTGGCCGAGTTGGTCCATGCGATCGAATCGCCGGCGCCACGATCGCAAGAACCACGATCGCGAGGGCAAGCATGATCGCCGGCGATCTGGAACACGCGCGGGTTTGGGTGGCGACCACGCCCGTCGACATGCGCAAGAGCTTCGACAGCCTGGCGGAAGTCGTGCGGAACTTCTTGGGCCGCGATCCGCTCTCGGGCAGCCTCTTCGTGTTCCGCAACCGCGGCGGGCATCTGGTGAAGGTGCTGTGGTGGGATCGCGAGGGCATGGCGATTTTCTACAAGCGGCTGGAGCAAGGCGTGTTTCACTTTCCACGGGCCAACACGCCGTCGGTCGAGATTCGTTGCGACGAGCTATTGCGGCTGCTTTCGGGCGCGGCCGTCGCGCGGCGGAATCGCGCGTGAGTCTTTCCGTAAATCCGCAAGTGGTCTTGCGAATTTCGCGCGGCGTGCTACAACAGCGTACATGATGGTTGCCCTGGAAGAACTGCCCGACGATCCGACGCTGCTGAAGCGGTTTCTTATCGAGCGTGACGCGGCATGGCGCGCCGAGCACGACGCGGCGATCGAACAAGTGAAGCAACAAGCGATCACTGAGCGCGAGGCGTTGCGTGAAGCCATGACCGCCGAGCGCAAGGCGTTGATTGATCGGATCAAGGAAGAGGCGGCCCGCGAGATGGAGTCGCTTCGAGAGCGGCTCGAGGCGGAGCACAAGGCGGTGGTCGACGCGCTGTTGCGTCGCTACTACGGCCCTCGGCAAGAGAAGTTCGACCCGCGGCAGCTTCTGCTCTTTGGGCTGACGGTCGACCAGATGCCGTTGAATCCGTCGAGCGTCGAGGACGAGTCGGGCGGGAAGCTCGTGACGCGGCGTGTGAACAACCGTCACAGGCACGGCCGGGGTCAATTGCCCGATCACCTCGAGCGGATCGAGATCGAGCACGACCTGGCGGACCACGAAAAGGCATGTCCGGCGTGCGGCCAGCCGCGCGAGCGGATCGGGGCCGAGGTGAGCGAGCAGCTCGAGTATTTTCCGGCGAGTTTCAAGGTTTTGAAGCACGTGCGGCACAAGTACGGCTGCCGGCGTTGCGACCACGACGGCTACCGCCCGAACATCGCGGCGGCCGCGAAGCCGCCACAACCGATCGAGCGCGGGCTGCCCGGCCCGAGCCTGTTGGCCCACGTCGTCACGAGCAAGCTGGGCGACCACCTGCCGCTGTATCGGCTCGAGCGGATTTTCGCCCGGCAGCGGGTCGACGTGGCGCGGAGCACGATGTGCGCGTGGATGCGGGCGGCCGGCGAGATGGTTCGGCCGCTGGTCGCGTTGATGAGCGAGCGAGTGAAAGCGTCGCGCGTGATTCACACGGACGACACGCCGGTGCCGATCCAGTCGCCCGGCGCCAGGCAATGCCGCAAGGGCCGCGTCTGGTGCTACCTGGGCGACGCGGCCAACCCGTACGTGGTTTACGACTACACGCCCGACCGCACGCGCGATGGTCCGGCTCGCTGGCTGGCCGGCTACGAAGGTTATCTCCAGGCGGACGCGTACGGCGGTTACGACGGCATCTACGCGGGCGGGGCGGTGACGGAAGTCGCCTGCTGGGCGCACGCGCGGCGGAAGTTTTACGACGCGCAAGACTCCGACGCGCGTCGCGCGGCCGAAATGCTCGCGCTGATCGGCAAGCTCTACGCCGTCGAGCGCGAGGCGAAAGAACTCGACGACGCCGCGCGTTTGACGCTACGCCAAACCAAGAGCGCGCCGGCGCTCGCCGAAATCAAGGCGTGGCTCGACGGCGAAGGCGAGATCGTCCTGCCGCGAAGCCCGATGGCCCAGGCGATCACCTACGCGCGGAACCAGTGGTCGGCGCTAATCGTTTACGCGACGCAAGCCTTCCTCGCGATCGACAACAACGCCGCCGAACGAGCGATGAAACGGGTGGCAATCGGCCGCAAGAACTGGCTTTTCGCCGGCAACGACGACGCGGCCGCCAGTCACGCGCGACTCTGGAGCCTCATCGCCAGTTGTGAACGTCACGCCGTCGATCCCCAGCGTTACCTCACCAGCGTCCTCGCCACGCTTCCGACCACGCCCACGGACGACCTCGTCCAATTCCTGCCCGACGTCTGGCAAAAAGAAGACGCCGCCGCCCCCCCGCCCGCCACCTAATCGCCCCCGCATCTCCGCCCCCCCACGCCCTCCGCCCCACCCCCAACCGAGCCCTTGCGGTTCGCGGAACGGACACGTCCATCGGCAGCAGTTTCTCGAAGGCAGACCTCCGTTGGGCCTGCGCCGGGTTCGGGGTCCGCGCGGGCGCGCTGAGCACTTATGACATCGCCGGGGCGGACGACTCGTATTGAACTGGCAGATTCCTTGGTGTCCGTTCCGCGAACCGCAAGGGCTCGGTTGGGGGTGGGGCGGAGGGCGTGGGGGGGCGGAGATGCGGGGGCGATTAGGTGGCGGGCGGGGGGGCGG
>JAAYXS010000858.1 GCA_012515775.1 Phycisphaerae bacterium | reverse complement strand
CTGGAAACCTCGGCGATGTCCTGTTCCAGGTCGCCGGATTCGTCCTGCAGCCGGGCTAGCGTCTCGAGCGAGCTGCGGTCATCCCGTCCGAAGCGCAGCGTATGGTTGGCCAGGAGGTAATTGCCCGACGTGTTGAACTGCGTCCTGGTCCCGGAATAGCGTTCGGTGTAGTCATAGTGCCGGTATTCCAGGCGTAATGACTGCCGCTCGCTGATCTGCCAGGTGCCTTCGTATTCGAAGTGATCGTCGCCGTATTGCTGCTCGTCGTTCAGTTCGCGGGTGCGGCTGGTTAGGTTCTCCCACAAATGCTCGAAGCTGAAACGCATCGGGAAGGTTGGGCTGTTGACGAAGATGCTCGTGCCGTAGCGTTCCTGGGTGCGGTCAAGGCTGGGCAGGAACGGACGCGGCACGCGGCTGTCCAACTGCGAAGCGAAGGCCGTGGCTGAGACGACGCCGCGCGGGAACAGCTTGAACTTCAGGTCGTATTCGAGCACGTCGCCGTGGGGACGGTTGGTAATGTCGGGCGCAGGGCTCACCTCGGAAAAGCGGTTCTGCGATAGCCCCCAGCGCGCCCCGACGTCGAATCGCAGGACGCGCTCGCCGAACGCCCAGCCGCCGGTGTTCACGTCCACCGTCTCTTGCAGGCTGCCGGCCGTGGTTTTCTTCTGAAACTCGCGTTTCAAGTAGCGGTCGTAAACGCGTGAGCGAACCTTGCGACGATCGGCTTGGGCTTCAAAACCGAGGTCGAACAGCAGCTCATCAAAGTGGAGCCGCTGAGCGCTGGTGCACACCTCGGGTGCAGGCGGCGCTTCGTAGGGCTGCTCGGGCGTTTCGGGCGCGATCAGCGGTGCGGGCTGCGTGCCGGGCGGCGCCGGTTCGGTCTCAACACCGGCGGGGCGCGTGGCAGGCTGCTGGGCAGCGGCGCCACCCACCTGAGAGCCGACCACGGCCAGCAAAACGCCGAGAAGAACGGGTGCGTTTGACATACTCTCGGTTTTGGCCAGGTCGCGCCTGCCGACCGCAGGGCAAGCGCGCTGGCAAGCTACCCCTCGCCAAAGCGACTGTCCAGCGCGCGCCGCAATATCGCGGGTCTGTTGTGGCTAACCGCCGCGGCCGGTATAGTCCCACCAGTCACACGAAAGGGCCAAGCCGTGAGAGGCAAGTCCATCCACGGGTGTTTGCGTCGAATGCCGCCGCTTGTGGCGATCGGATTGGCGGCGCTCGCTGCCGGCAGTGGATTCTCGCTGGTACGGGCTCTGGCGGCCCAGCCGGCGCCCGCCAGTCAGCCGGACGCCGAATTATCCTCTACAGAGCTGCAAGAGCCCGCCACGACTCAGCCGGCAGAAAGCGTGCATCCGGCCGGCCAGCGGCTGGTGAGCGGGCTGATTGGCAGCGCGCATGACTTCACACGCCTGGGTTACGGGCGTGACCTGTGCCTGCCGTGCCACACGCCGCACCAGGCCTTCAGCGAACCTCCGCTTCTCGATCGGCGTGGCGTCACCGCCTTGCCGCTTCGCCCCTATCAGGCGGGGGACGTGGTCTTAACCGGCTGGTCGCTGCTGTGCCTCGGTTGTCACGACGGGATTACGGCGTCTGACGTGTATTCGTCGCCGCACGCCACGACGGTTGCGGCCCAGATTAACGCGGCCCGTTTCGGCGCCCCGGGGCTGCGCAGCCACCCGGTGGGGGTTCGGCAGCCGGACACAGCCGAGAAGTACTACCCGCCTGAAGCCGTAGAGGCGGCCGGTTTGCCGTTGGTTGATGGACGCATTCAATGCACGACGTGCCACGATGCCCACAACACTCATGGCTACAGCCACATGTTGCGGAATTCGAATCAAGGTAGCCGCCTGTGTCTGACGT
>JAAYXS010000171.1 GCA_012515775.1 Phycisphaerae bacterium | reverse complement strand
CGCGGGCTTTGGCCGCTTCGAGGTCGCCCAGCAGGAAGTCGCGCACGCGGTCGCTGTGCAGCAGTTCGGCCGCCTCGCTGTAGGTGATGCGGTAGAACGGCTTTTGCGTCGAGGCTTCGAGCTTGGCGACGTCGCGGCCGAGCATTTCCAGCTCAGGCCGGCGCTCGCGCACGACGGTTTGCACCACCTCGTGAACGAAGTCCTCCGCGACCGCGATTACTCCGTCGACGTCGGCGTACGCGATCTCCGGCTCGACCATCCAGAACTCGGTCAGGTGCCGGCGCGTCTTGCTCTTCTCCGCGCGAAACGTCGGGCCGAAGCAGTAGACCCGGCGGTGGGCCATGCAGGCCGCTTCAAGGTAAAGCTGGCCGGTCTGGGCGAGGTAGACGTTCTCGCCGAAGTAGTCCACTTTGAAGAGCGTTTGCGAGCCCTCGCCGGCGGCCGGGGCGAAGATGGGCGTATCGATCAGCACGAAGCCGTGATCGTTGAAGTAACGGCGGATCGCGTCGACCACGGTGGCCCGCACGCGCAGGATGGCCCACTGGCGCTGCGAACGGAACCACAGATGCCGCCGCTGCATGAGGAACTCGATCCCGTGCTCCTTGGGCGTGATCGGGTAGCCCTCGACGTCCTGAATGACGTTCAGGGTTGAAACGGTCAACTCGTGCCCGCCGGGGCTGCGCGGGTCGGCGCGGACAAGGCCGGTCACTTCGAGCGAAGCTTCCTGCGCCAGCTTCTCAGCACTGGCGAAGAGTTCGGCCTGCTCCGGCGACTTTTCGAGGACGCATTGGCACAAGCCGGTGCCGTCCCGCACGATCAGGAAGAGGAGCTTGCCCGACGAGCGACTGTTGTAGAGCCAACCCTGGAGCGTTACCGTTTGGCCGATATGGTTAGCCAGTTGATCGATGGTCGTCTTGGTCGGCATTCAGGCCGTTCCTTTCAAGCTTCCTCATTCGCCCGGGTGCGCTCGTGGTCCCATTGCCCGCCTCGCGCCCGCCTAGTGTCGCGAGCATGCACGAAACATGCCAGTTTAGGTGACAACAGGGGGTTTGGCCAATGGGCAGCCGGCGGGCTTTTGATCCTGGCACTGAGCGGCTGCCGGCTGGGATCGGTTTCGCCGACGGCACGGCTGCGGATTACCGGAGCTCAGATTGCGACCGAACTGGTGGATTCCTGGCTGCGCGACGCGCGCGATTACCGCTTCGTCGTCGAGCAGGTGGGGGCCCCGAGTTGGTCGCAGGTCGGATTTCAGGCGTTGGCACGCGGCGAGTGTGACCTGGCCGTCACCGATCGCCCGCTGGAAGAACGCGAACGCGAGCTGTTCGGCGATCAGGAGGTGCGCGGGTTGCGCGTCGGCTTTTACGGGTATGCCCTGTACGTCAACCCGGCTAATCCGCTGGACAGCATCTTCGCCAAGCACATCACGCTGCTCTTCCAGCGCAAGATGAGGGATTGGCGAGAGCTGGGCGGAAACGAGTTCCCCCTGGAGGGCCCGATTCACCTGTACGGCCCGAAGAAAGTCACGCGCGGCGGCAACGTTCTGATGCAGCAGGCCCGCATCTGGTTTGCCGAGCCCACATGGGAAGCCTGCGACAGCGACGCGGAGATCATTAACCGTGTGGCTGAGGATCCGCTGGGGCTGGGATTTGCCAGCGTCGGGTTGGACGGCCGCGTGCGCTATCTGGGCATCCGCATGCGACGCGACGGCCCGCCCGTTTTTCCATCGCTCGAAGATATCGAGGCCGACCGCTACGGTCTTGCCAAGGTGATTTACGTTTACTTCGTCGAGCCGCCCAGTCCGGCCGTGAATGCCGCCATCGAGTACCTGTTCAGTGCGGATGGGCAGCGGGCAATCGAGGAAACAGATGCCTGGCAGGTGCCGTGGGAACGTGCGGCAGTGATTCCTGGCAACGAACGGTAACTTGCAGTGACGCCGCTCAATATACGAAACGTGCGCATCTTCCGCCTGGCGATTCCGATGCGCTTACGGTTTGACCATGCCGCGGCCGTTCGCGAAGTGGCGGATCCGATTGTTTTGCAAATTTCGGCCGCCGCCCCGTACGCCCACTACGTCGGCTACGGTGAGACGTTGGCGCGAACATACGTGACGGGGGAGAGCGCCGGCTCGG
>JAAYXS010000170.1 GCA_012515775.1 Phycisphaerae bacterium | reverse complement strand
GGGCGTGTAGATATCCGGCGGCAGGCCGAGGAAGTAGTAGACCAGGCCGCAGGGGTAGTCGACGTTCGGGTGAAGCCGCTTTTTCTCCCACATCACCTGCTTGATGGCGTGGTACACCTCGGCCCGCCAGGGCTCGTTACGGGCCTCGGCCAACTGGTCAACATACGGTTCGAGGATATGGGCGCGGTGGTCGCCGTTTTTGTAAACGCGGTGACCGAACCCCATGATTTTCGCGCTGCCGGCCAGCGCGTCCTCCGTCCACTTGCGGGCCTGGGCGGCCGAGGAGAACGGGAGCATCATCTGCAGTGCGGCTTCGTTGGCTCCGCCGTGCAGCGGGCCCTTGAGCGTGCCGATGGCCGCGACGACCGACGAGTGCAACCCGCTGAGCGTGCTGGTACAGACGCGCGCGGCGAACGTCGAGGCGTTGAATTCGTGCTCGGCATAAAGGACGAGTGTCAGGTTGAGAACCTTTTCCTCGAGCGGCGTCGGCTCGCGCTGAAACGCCTGCCAGAAGAACTGGGCCGCATGCGACAGGCCCGGGCGCGGTTCGACCGGCCATTTGCCGTCCATCACGCGCAGGCGGGCGGCGATTAAGCTCGGTACTTCGGCCAGCACGCGCACTGCGCGCGTGATCAAGCTGCTGCGGCCCTGAGATTTGGCGCTGCTGAAGTTTCCGCACAGCGAGACGCCGGTGCGGAGCACGTCCATCATCGGGGCCTGGCGTGGAATGGCGCGCAGCACATCGACCACTGCGCCAGGCAACTCGCGTTCACCCTCGATTTGTTCGCGAAAGAGTTCAAGCTGTTTGGCCGTGGGCAACTCACCGTGTAACAGCAGAAAGGCACATTCCTCGAAACTGGCGTGCTCGGCCAAATCGGAGATGTCGTACCCGCGATATAGCAAACGATCCTGGTCGACGCAGCAGATCGCGGTTTCACCGGCGATAACGCCCTCGAGGCCGGGAGAGTAGATTTCGGCAGTGGTGGAAGTCATGGATGCGCTCCGGAGATTAAATAGCGGGAATGTGGGAAGGGGGGCAGATGACGCGAGTCTGCCTTTTGGGGGGCTGCAATCACAGTCTTACATACCCAGACCAGAAGTCACGGTTCGTAGTCCAACAGATCATATAGCTCTTGCCGGGTCTGCATCTGGTCCAAGAGGCCGCGCTGTGTGCCCTCCGCTCGCAAGACGGCCAGCGCCCGCTCCATGGCCTTCATCGCGATGCGTTGCAACGTGACCGGGAAAATCACGAGGCGGTAGCCCATGGCCGCGAACTCTTCGACGGTCAGGTACGGAGTGCGGCCGAATTCGGTCATGTTTGCCAGCAGTGTTGCCGGCACATCGCGGGCGAAGCGCTCGAATTCCTCGCGGGTTTGCAGAGCCTCGGGGAAAATCGCGTCGGCGCCGGCCTTCAAGTAGGCGTGGGCGCGGGCCACTGCGTCGTCGTACGATGTAACGCCGCGCGCGTCAGTGCGGGCGATAAGCAAGAAATCCGGATCGCGCTTGGCGGAAACGGCCGCGGCGATCTTGGCACAAAATTCGTCGCTCGGCACAAGCTGCTTACCGGCCAGGTGGCCGCAGCGCTTGGGGAATTCCTGGTCTTCCAGGTGCAGTCCACTCAAGCCGGCCCGCTCGAATTCCACGACGGTGCGGGCGGCGTTTTCCGGGCCGCCGAAACCCGTGTCGGCGTCCATGATGATCGGGATAGTCGTGACAGCCGCGCAGCCGGCGGCGTGGGCAGCCGCCTCAGTCAAGGTCGTTAAGCCCACGTCGGGCAGGCCGAACGTACTATTAGCGAGGGCGGCGCCAGAGAGATAAATGGCTTCGAACCCGCTGCGCTCGATCAGCCGCGCAGACAGGGCGTTGATGGCCCCTGGAAGCACGATGGTGTGGTCGCGCAGAGCGGCTCGCAAGCGGGCGGCACGCGAATTCAACTGGGCCACTTTCGTCCTCCGCAAAACCTGGCCGATCTAGCGGCGTTCGCTCATGGGTACGTAGTCGCGCGCGGTCGGCCCGGTGTATATCTGTCGCGGCCGGTAAATGCGGCCATGCGGGTCAGTGTGGACCTCGCGCCAGTTTGCAATCCAGCCGGGCATACGGCCGATGGCAAAAAGCACGGTGAACATGTCCAACGGTATGCCTGCGGCCCGCATGATTATACCGCTGTAGAAGTCCACATTGGGGTACAGCTTGCGCTCGATAAAGTAGGGGTCGCGCAGTGCGACGGATTCGAGCTGCACGGCGATGTCGAGCAGCGGATCGTGTATTCCCAGCTTATTCAGCACCGCGTCGGTTGAGGCTTTCAGGAATTTGGCGCGCGGGTCGTAGTTCTTGTAGACGCGATGCCCAAAGCCCATCAGTCGCGAGTGGGCCCGCTTATCCTTCACCTTGGTTACGAAAGACTCGACTGACTCGCCGCTCTGGCGGATTGCTTCCAGCATGTTTATCACGGCCACGTTCGCCCCACCGTGCAGCGGGCCCCACAGCGCGCACACGCCGGCCGCGACCGACGCGTACAGGTTGGCCTGCGAAGAGGCCACCATGCGCACCGTCGACGTGGAGCAGTTCTGTTCGTGATCAGCGTGCAGGATGAAAATCTGGTCCAGGGCGCGCTCGATCAGCGGATCGGGTTCGCAGAGCTTGTTGGGCCGGCAGAACATCATGTGCAGAAAATTGCCCGTGTAGGACAGGTCAAAGCGCGGATAAATGATCGGGTCGCCGATGGCCTTCTTGTAAGAGGCGGCCGCAATGGTGCGCACCTTACTGATGATCCGCGCGGCGGCGGCGGTGAAGTTCTCCTCGTCTTCCGGGCCGGTGATCTGCGGCTCAAAACAGCCGAGGGTGTTGATCATGGCCGACAGGATGGCCATGGGCGGAGCGTTGGGAGGAAAGCCCTCGAAGTGATGGCGCATGGCCTCGTGAATGAACATGTGCTCGGAGATCAGTTCGCGAAACTCGCGAAACTGCTGCTCGTTCGGCAGTTCACCGAAGATGATCAAATAGGCCGTCTCCAGAAACGTGGAGTGTTCGGCCAGTTGTTCGATCGGGTAGCCGCGGTAGCGCAGAATGCCGCGTTCGCCGTCGATGAACGTGATCCTGCTTTGGCACGAACCGGTGTTGCCGTAGCCCTCGTCCAGCGTGATCAGACCGGATTCGGCCCGGAGCTGGGCGATGTCCACGGCGCGTTCGTTTTCAGTGCCGACCACCAGTGGGAGGTCATAAGCCTCAGTGCCGACAGTCAATCGTGCCTTATCTGCCATAATACCTTCTCAAAAGCGGGTAGCGCCGGACGGCGGTCATCCGCCCAGGACATCGAATTCCAGCAGCTCGGCCGTGTCGTGCAGTTCGTCATAGTGAAGCGCTCGTGACACGAGGTTCGCGGCCACGTCATCCGAGACAACGCCGCGGGCCAGGCCGCGGAACTTGGCGATCACTTCCTCATCGGTCATGGGGTTGCGAGCGTGTCCGCGCGGGTACGTGACGAACTGCTCGAGCGTCCGCCCGTCGCGCAGCTTGACAATCAGGCGGTTCGGAATGCCGTCCGGATAACCGGCGTTGCATTCCGCCGTTTCCACAATGCTGATCCGGTCCAGCCATGCCAGCACCGCCGGATCGCGGTAGTTGCTTTCCGCAAAAGATTCGGCCGTCACATCACCATCACGCAGAGCCATGACCACACAATAGGCCATACTATGGTCGGCCGTCTCGCGACTCGTCGGGCGCCATTTTTCCGGCTCACTACCAATGATACTTACAGCGGCTTCGAAACTTTCAATCCGAATACTCTCGATTTCGCGCATATCTCCAATCCGGGGCCGGAGTTGCAGCGCCGCGTCGATTGCGGATTGCGAGTGGTATTCGGCCGGCCAGCGCTTGATGTGCGTGCGGCGGATCATCCAGTCGTCGGGCCCGCGGCTCCAGCTCAGATCGAACGGGCCGGTAACCATCTGCAGGCCACAGGGCCCTTCAAAGATCTCGTGCGGGCCGGTCATTCCAAGCCGGGCCAGGTTGGCCGCGAACACGCCGTTGCGGGCGGCGTTCGCGAAAGCACACGCCTTCCAGTCCGAGATTTGTCCGGTACGCGTCTGGCGGGTCGCGAAATTGCAGACGCCCGCCAGACCCAGCGCGTGCGCGGTCTGCTCAAGCGACAGCCCCCAGAGCCGGCTGGCCAGCAGGGCGGTGGAGAAGGCCCCGTAGCACACGTGGTCCCAGCCGTGCGCCCGCAGGGAAGCCGCATCGCACAGACGGCACTGTAGCTCATATCCCAGCACGATGGCGGTGATAATCTCGCGCGGCTCGGCACCGGCCACCTGGCCGACGGCCCAGGCGGCCGGGATGTTGTCGCTGGGATGCGCCGGTTCCTTGCTCAGGTACGTGTCGTTGAAATCCAGGTAGCGGACGAGCGTGCCGTTGGCGAAGGCGGCCAGCTCCGGCAACGTGCGTTGCCGGCTGCCAAGAATGCTGGCGCCTTGCACCGTGCGGGCGGCGGCGGCCGCGTCGCGGGTTACGCGCCCCGGCCGGCTGTTCCAAGCCCCCAGGGCAGTTCCAAGTGAGTCCAAAATGCGCCGCTTCGCCTCGTGGACGGTCTGCGGACTCAGCTCTTCAAACCGCAGCGCCAGCGCGCGCTGCGCAACCTCATGCGCCAGTGTGCCCATCGTTCACCTCCTGCTGAGAACCCGAACACCCTGATTCTCTAACCCAGGGCGGTCCGCGGCAACCCGGCTAATGAGAGCGACAAAGGGAAATCAAAAGGGACCGGAAAAGGCACACGGCGGCGCCTTTTCTCGGTCCCGTAATCCTCGATCCCGTTAATTAGGCGCGGCGAGGAGGCGCCCTACGGCTGTGTTTTGGCCGATTCGCTCCCGGTGCTGGCAAGCTGCTGGGGCCACGGCAAGTTCGCGGCCAGCTTCACGCGCAACAGCAGCAGGGCCGTCTCCAACTGCGGGTCGCCGTTTTGCGGCTTGACCGGGTCGCCTTCCAGCTCTTTGATCTGCTCGTCAGTGAGCAACGGTTCGTCGTCGTCCTCGGCCTTGCCCTTCAGCCCTTCCAGCGCCTTGTCGCGATCTTCCTCGCTGACAGTCGCCGTTTGTGCTTCGTTGCTGCGGATGATGTAGGTGTCCGTTTCGCGTTTCAGCACCTGGCGGAATTCCTTGGGCGTCAGAGCGACCTCCACGTCCGGCGAAACGCCCCAGATTTCCGCATCAGGGTCCTTGTGCGGCGAACGGCCACTGGGCAGGTAGTAAATCGCCGTCGTCAGCTTCAGGCGGGCGCTGCCTCCGAGCGTCAGCACACGCTGTACACTGCCTTTGCCGAACGAGCGTTCGCCAAGAACGATCGCTCGATGGTGGTCCTGGAAGGCCCCGGCCAAAATTTCCGACGCGCTGGCGCTGCCCTCGTTGACCAGCACCACCATCGGCGTCTTCACCTGGAACGGCTCGTCCGTCACCCGCATGCTGGTGCGCGCCTCGCGCCTGCCGCCGGTCGACACCACTTCGCCGTTGCCAACGAACGTGCTGACCGAACGAACCGCCACGTCCAGCAATCCGCCGGGGTTGTGGCGCAGGTCCAGAATCAGTCCGCGCATGCCCTGCCGCTGCGCGGCCTTGAGGGCCTGCACGAGTTCTTCGTGCGTGTCGGGATGAAAACCGCTGATACGGATGTATGCGACGCCGGTTTCCTCGTCCAGCATGTAATTCCAGCTTTGCCCGTCGGCCTGGCGCTCGACGCCGCGGACCGTCCGCAGGACGATGTTGCGGCGCGTCAGCGCGTAAGTTAGCCGCTGCCCGGTGCTGGGGCGGAAGAGCGTCAAGGTCACTTCGGTGCCGGCCTGCCCCATGATGTTCCGAACGGCGTCCTCCGTGGACCAACCCTTGGTGTCCTGACCGTTGACCTCAACGATCAGGTCGTCCGGCTGCACGCCCGCCTCCAGTGCAGGCGAGTCGTCCAAGGGCGTAACGACCTTTAGCCGGCCGCTGCGCTCATCCAGGCTGAGCTGAATGCCGACGCCCTCGAAGCCGCCCATCATCATCTTGTCGAAATCCGGCGCGTCGACCGGCCAGATCATCGAGGTGTACTCGTCGAGCTGCTGCAAGGCGCCTTCGAGGAACTCCATCACCAGCAGCCCTTCGGGCAGTTCAGCGGTCTTGTCATTCAGGTCCGCCACCCGGTTGTAGAGCTTCAGCAGGTCCTTGGAATTGAAGCGCTCCTCGGTGCGCGGCCAGGCCCGCAGCTCTTTCAAGCCTTCTTGAAAGCTCGTGCGCGTTACCGGATTTCCCAAGCCGTTCAGGTAATCGTAAGTCTTCTGCGTTTCGGTCAAGGCGAGCAGGTTGTCGATTGCGCCCTCGCCCATCTTCGTGAAATCCGGATCGCGATAGTAATTCTTATTGATGAAGCTCACGGCGCTGCGCAGCAGGTTCTTGTCGACGTCCTTAATGCGGCGTTCGAACTCTTCCTTGTCCTTGTACAGCAGCTCCAACCGCGCCAGTCGCTCGGAGCGCTCCCGCAGCTCCTCAAAGCGCTTGTCCTTGGGGTGCAGTTGCTTGAGCAGCCAGTAGTAACGGTGGGCTTTGCTCCAACGATGCTCGGCCTCGAGTTGCTGCGCCTGCTCCATGGCTTTGGCGGTCAAATCGACGATCCAGGGCTCTTGTGAGTAGGCCTGTTCGTCGGCCGCATAGGACGCCGCTTGGGCCGCGAAGCTCAGCGCCAGATACGTCTCGTTCTGCTCAAGGGCTTTCTTTGCTTCGGCGACGTTCCAAGCGAACGTCTCCTCCTTCATCTGAGCTCGCGAGTCGACCGTCTTGCGATAGGCTTCCAGCCAGGACTCGACCCGCGCCACTTCTGCCGGCGGGGCGCCACCCTCCCGTAAGCGGGCTAACTCCGTCAGGCCCGCGTCAACGTCACCGCGGAGAATCGCGGCATACGCTGGCGATAACGCATTGTCGTCCGCGCGGGCCGACAAACACGCAGCCAGCAGCACGAGCAGCAGCGGCAGCCGCAGGAGCTTTGAATGCATAAATCTCATCCTTTGTTCGTTTTTTCGTAGGGGGGCAGCTTCACGCCCTAGGCTCTCGTGGTCGCCACGGCAATTATACGACCTAGCGCGGCGCTCGCCTACGGCCAAAAAGCTTCATCGGCTACAAACGACAAGATCGTACGGAATAGCCTTTCCGGGCGACGCCTCCCGCGGCGCGGGCCAAGCGGCGCCGTTGTCAGCCCGGAAAAAACATGCATGATGGTCGGCGATGGGTAAGTGCGGCAGGAGACTGAGGCAGTTATCCGGGCGGTCAACCCTGGGCGAACCGGCGCCAGCAGACGGTCGACCGGTCCTGGGAATCGACCCGGGGCTTGAGCGCACCGGTTACGCCGTGCTTTGCGAGGCTGACGGGAAGGAAGCCCG